>CAIJOK010000121.1 GCA_903822205.1 uncultured beta proteobacterium
GGTGGGGTTAGTGAGTAAATCTAGGTATTTACAATTTAAGAGGTTAGTGAGCTGGAGCTGGTAGTTCCCTCCCCTGACAAGGGGAGGGTTAGGGTGGGGTTAGTGAGTAAATCTAGGTATTTACAATTTAAGAGATCAGCAATGGAAAAATCTGAAATCACCAAGATTTTTAACAAAACCCAATACAAGCAACGCCGTCATGAATTACGTCATCACTTGACAGAACCTGAGCAGCGATTATGGAAAATTTTACGCAATAAACAGATGGGCATAAAATTCCGCAGACAGCATGGCATTGGTCATTACATAGTTGATTTTTATTGCCCTGAGCTCAAACTGATTATAGAGGTAGATACCTCGTTCCCATGCTCCTGCGTGGGAATGCATACGGATGCTGAATAATGGGCAGATCCCGCTACATACTAACCGAACCACAACAGCCAGCGCGGTTATGTTGATGCAGAAGAGCATTGGCGATACGCCAGCGCTAGAGATTATGCTGGGTATGCATCTCCCTACATGCATGTCAGGCTAATGGGTTAGCCGAATGTTTACAAAGTCGGGGAGGTCTGACCATTGCACGCCACACGGGCTAGCAATCAGGCGGCGATGCCCAACACGACACTTTTGGCTTGCAGATAGGCTGGCTGCACCCTGAGAGATTCCCACGAAGCCGCCGTACCACGCCCGAGCAGCGAGCGTCTGCGCGCTTCGCTGGCGGTTTGCGGCTGCCATAGACCCTGCTCTTGCCCCTGCTGCATGGCCTGGGTCAGCCCATCGATCAACTGATCGATGGCAGCACCGTCGCCCACCGACTGGTTGCACAGCAGCACCAGGTCGCATCCTGCCTGCATGGCCGCAACCGCCGACTGCGAGTAACTGACGGGCTGTCCGTTGATGACGCGGGCTGCCGCCATGGACAAATCGTCGCTAAAGATAGCCCCCTCAAAACCCAGGCGTTCGCGCAAAATGCCTTGCAGCCACCGGCCTGAAAAACCGGCGGGGCGGGCATCGACCGCAGGATAGACCACATGAGCCGGCATGACCCCCGTCAGCGCCAAGCCCAAGCGTTGGTAGGGTGCGGCATCGTCTGCCAGGATGGCATCCAGTCCGCGTGTGTCCACCGGCGTGTCGGTGTGAGAGTCTGCCACCACATAGCCATGCCCCGGAAAATGCTTGCCACAGTTGGCCATGCCAGCCATCAGCAGGCCGTGCATCAGACTTTGGGCCAAGTGGCAGACCACGGCAGCGTCTGCGTCAAAGGCGCGGTCACCGATGACACTGCTTGCACCGTAGTCCAGGTCAAGCACGGGGGCAAAGCTCAGATCAACACCGCAGGCACGCAGCTCTGCGCCCATCACATAGCCACAGGCCATCGCCGCTTTTTGGGCCACCCAGGTGTCCTGGTGCCACAGTTGCCCCAAAGCGCGCATGGGCGGCAGGTGGGTTAACCCGTCGGTCTTAAACCGCTGCACCCTGCCGCCTTCGTGATCGACACAGATCAACACATCAGGACGCAGGTCTTTGATACTGCGGCACAACGCTGTCAGTTGCAGTCGGTCTTGCCAGTTGCGGGCAAACAAAATGATGCCCCCCACCAGGGGGTGCGCGAGTCTTTGGCGGTCTGCCGCGCACAGGGCCAAACCGGCGACATCAATGATCAGGGGTGAATGAAGTGTCATGGAATCAGGGGGCAGGGGGCAGTGGGCAGCGATCCATCGTGCGGGGCATCAAGCTGGCGTGCCTTTTGATGCTGAATTTGATGAAGTCGTTGCTGGACGCATGGCGACACAAACTGCGAGACATCACCGCCCAGCAAGGCAATCTCGCGGACAAAGGTGCTTGAGACAAACTGGTATCGGTCGCTGGGGGTCAAAAAGACAGTCTCTACCTCGGGCATCAGCGTGCGGTTCATGCCGGCCAATTGACACTCGTAGTCAAAGTCCATGGCAGAGCGCAGGCCGCGCACCATGGCCCTGGCCCCCTGCGCCATGACAAAGTCGCGCATCAGCCCCGTCCATCCTGCCACCTCAACCATGGCATCTTGGCCAAACACCTCTCGCGCCATGGCTAGGCGATCTTCCAGTGAAAACAGCGTTTTTTTATGGTGACCGGCGGCCACAGCCACGACAACACCCGCAAACAAACGCGTGGCACGGCGAACGATGTCCTCGTGGCCCAGGGTGATGGGGTCAAAGGTGCCCGGGTAAACGGCAAGGATGGGGGGGTGAGTCATGATCTGTTGATGGAATCTGTAGCGCCGATACGATTATCAAGCCCTGCAAAGCGCTACCAAACCGCCGGCTCGATCTCAAGCAGGATGCCAAAGCGCTGTTGCACACTGGCCTGGATGGCGTGGGCCAGGCGCAATACATCGGTACCACTGGCGTGGCCGTGTCGTCGGTTGATCAGCACCAAAGCGTGCTGGTCATGCACACCGGCGGCACCCAGGGTCTGACCGCGCCAGCCACAGGTGTCGATCAACCAGCCGGCGGCCAGCTTGATGCTGCCGTCAGCCTGGGGGTAATGCACCAAACGCGGGTGCCCAGCCACCAAACCGGCCCACTGTGCAGAAGTGACCACGGGGTTTTTGAAGAAACTGCCGGCGTTGCCCGTCACGTCAGGGTCAGGCAGCTTGGCGCGGCGAATGTCACACACCCAGTCACCCATCTGCTTGGCATCAGGCCGATCGCAGCCGTGCAAAGTCATTTGGTGGCGGATGTCGGCATAACCTAGCACCGGTGTCCACGGTCTGGGCAGCCGCAGCCTAACCCTGACGATCAGGGCATGGCAGCCGTGCTTGAAGACCGAATCGCGGTAGCCAAAGCCACACTGTTCGGCAGTCAGGCTAAAGAGGTGACCGCTTGGCAAATCGACAGCGTCCAGCGACAAAAAACGGCTGTGCAACTCAAGCCCATAGGCACCGATGTTTTGCACCGGTGCCGCCCCCACGGTGCCCGGGATCATCGCCAGGTTTTCAAGGCCCCCATAGCCCTGCGCCAAGGTCCAGGCCACCAGGTCATGCCACAGTTCACCCGCTCCTGCCTCGACGACAAAAGCATCCTCCGTGGCCTGTACCAGCCGGATGCCCTTGATGTCCACCTTCAGCACCAGGGAGGTGACATCTGCCGTCAGCAGCAGATTGCTGCCGCCACCCAAAACCCGTTTGGAAACTCCGGCCCACTCGGGGTCACGCAGCAAGGCCTGTGCTTGTTCTACCGACGTGATGCGGGCCAAAGAATGTGCTGTGGCAGCGATGTGAAAACTGTTTAAGGACTGTAGGGGGACGTTTTTCTGAACTAACATGACGGTATTGTCAAACACCTTGAGCACCCACCCCCTTAAACCTGCGAGAACGCCATGCCATCTTTTGATACCGTTTGTGAAGCCAATAGGGTCGATGTCAAACACGCCGTCGAAAACACCCAAAAAGAGATCAACACCCGCTTTGATTTCAAAGGCACACCAGCCGCGATCGAGCTTAAAGACTTGGCGATCACGCTCATCGGCAATGCCGACTTTCAACTGGGCCAGATCGAAGACCTCTTGCGTGGCAAGCTGACCAAACGGTCGGTGGATGTCCGCTTTTTGGACAGGGGCGATGTGCAAAAAATGGGCGGAGACAAGGTGAAGCAAGTCTTGACCGTGCGCGATGGCATTGAGACCGAACTGGGCAAAAAAATCCAGCGGCTGCTCAAAGACAGCAAACTTAAAGTGCAGGCCGCCATTCAGGATGGCAAATTGCGGGTGACCGGCGCAAAGCGTGATGACCTGCAGGCCGCCATGGCCCTGATGCGCAAAGAGATCACCGACATTCCTCTCAGCTTTGACAATTTCAGGGACTGATTTAGACAATACAATACAATGCAATAAATTAGATACCTTATATTTTGGCGTAAATTTCACTTTACGCCCATGAATAGGGCGTTAGATGCTATCTATTTTATATTTATTAAGTTGGTAATTTGTTGTGTTTAGTTTGACGATCAACCCTGTGCCTGATGCCCTGTTCACAGCATGAACCTGCTGATCAAGTCCGAGGATGAATACGAAGACCTGCTGGGTCTGTGGGCCGACCTGGAGTCGGGTCTGGGCATGGTGCTGGGGCATCCTGGCTGTGTGCCTGAGTTTTTGCAACGAATTTTGCAATACGACCAGTGGCTGCAAAATTTGCTTGAGCGCGATACCGACCTGGGCCTGTACCTGTTGTTTCAACTGACCATTCACTCGCCTGTGGGCTACAGCGCTTCGCATGCCTTGGTGTGTGCGGTGTTGTGCCATTTGATCGCCCTTGATTTTGCGATGCCGCAGCCCGATCGCGACGGCCTGGTTCATGCGGCCATGACCATGAACATTGCCATGACCCGCTTGCAAGACACGCTGTCCACTCAGCGCGGTCGCCCCACGTCAGCGCAGCAAGCCGCCATCAAGACCCACGCCGCAGACAGCACACGCCTGCTGGGCCGCATGGGGGTCAGCGATGCGTTGTGGCTGAACACCATCTTGTTGCACCACCAGGATGAAAAATCTGACGATTTGGCCGACACCGTGCCCGCCCCGCTGATCTCAGCGCACCATCTGGCCCGCATCCTGCGCACCGTCGATCGTTATGCCGCGATGATCAGTCCACGCCAGTCCCGCGAGGGCCGCAGTGCGGCAGAGTCAGCCCGATCAATTCTGCGCGGCAACAACCCACTGGATGACGACGTTGGTGCAGCCCTGGTTCGCATCGTGGGGCAGTGTCCACCTGGCACCTTTGTGCAATTGGACGACAACCAGGTGGCCATCGTGACCCGTCGCAGCGATCGCCCCAACCTGCCCGATGTTGCCATCGTGATGGACGGCAACGGCATCCAGGTTAAACCCCCCAGACTGCACGCCACAGCCATCCATGCGCACCCCGCCATTCGATCGGCCCTGACGGCGGCAGCCGTACCAGAGCACATCAACCACCATCTGATCCTGCAACTGGGCCAACCACCGCATGTTGAACGGGTGGTCAGATAGCATGACATCAACTGACCAAGACACATCCCAAGACACCATGCCAAGGGTACAAGCTCACATTTACATCTATTCGCCCTCAGGGGCCGTGCGTGACAAGGCGGCTTTTAGACGCGGCGTGGCCCGGCTGACGGCCTTGGGCTATGCGGTTGAGGTGGACAGCGCGGCGCTAGACCGTCACCAGCGTTTTGCAGGGGACGATGCCACGCGTCTGGCCGCCATTCACCGAGCAGCCGCCAGCGGGGCCGATCTGGCCTTGATCTCTCGCGGAGGCTATGGGCTGACGCGCATCTTGCCGGGCATTGACTATGCGGCAGTAGCACAGGCCATTGACAAGGGCACACGGTTTATCGGCATCAGTGACTTCACGGCTTTTCAAAGTGCGGTGTTGGCGCAAACAGGCCAGCCAACCTGGGCCGGCCCTGCCCTGTGCGAGGGCTTTGGCATGGCGCACCACCACGGTGATGACAACGCTGATGACGCTGATTCTGCGGCCCTGACCGAGGCCTGTCTGCAAGACCTGATGCGTGGACAAAACGCCGGCGTGGCTTGGCGTTTGCCACGCAGAGCGTCCAGGTCACCGGGGGCCATCACCCCCTCAGCAATGCCGCCCCCCAATGAGGTACACATCAGCCAAGCGGTTTTGTGGGGCGGCAATCTGACGGTTTTGACATCGCTGCTGGGCACACCGTATTTCCCGTCGGTGAAGGGCGGTATATTATTTTTAGAGGATGTGGCCGAACATCCGTATCGCATCGAACGCATGCTGACCCAGCTTTTGTACGCCGGCGTTTTGGCCAGGCAGCAGGCAATTTTGATGGGGCAGTTCACCGAGTTCAAACTGACACCGCATGACCAGGGTTTTGGTCTGCACAGCGTGGTGGACTGGCTGCGCCAGCGTGTCGCTGTGCCGGTTTTGACCGATCTGCCCTATGGTCACGTGGCCGCCAAGGTGCTGCTGCCAGTAGGGGCCAGGGTGAACTTGACCGTGACAAAACGACAGGCCAGTTTGGGGTGGTGGCCCGCATAAGTCTTCATGAAAGATAGCCCCATGATGATCTCTCTCATCGGTATGCCAGGCTGTGGCAAGTCCACGATTGGCAGACAACTGGCCAAACGCCTGCATGTGGCGTTTTTTGACTCGGATCAAGCGATCGAGCAGCAGCAAGGCTGTTCGGTGCGGGCATTGTTTGACCAAGAGGGTGAGGCCCGCTTTCGTGACCTTGAATCGGGCGTGATCGATGATTTGACACTCAAGTCTGATGGCGTTTTGGCCACTGGCGGCGGTGCGGTTTTGCGTATGGTCAATCGTCTGAATTTGCGCCAGCGTACCCGTGTGGTCTATCTCAACGCATCGCCTTATGACCTCTTTGTGCGCCTGCACCACGACAAAAATCGACCGCTGCTGCAAGTGCCTGATGTGCTGGGGCAATTGCGTTTGTTGCACTCGCAGCGTCATGGGCTGTACTGCGAGACCGCGCATTTCAGCCTGGATATTGGCAGGCCCTCGGTGGCCACCGTGGTCAATATGATTTTGATGCAGATTGAGCTTGGGTAGCCTGCTCGTCACTTGTGGTCAGGCTGACAGACTCACATATCCGCATCCTTTCGGCCCGTAAGGCCAGCAACGAAGAAAGGCGCAATCATGAGCATTCCTGATCTGATCAAAACCCGGTTATCCAAAGACCGCCCCATGACCTCCATCACGCTGCGCATCCCGGTTGATGTGGTGGATTCGATGAAAAGCATTGCGCTACAGCGCGGTTTTTCTGGTTACCAGTCACTGCTAAAAGCCTACCTGAGCGAAGGACTGCGCAACGATGAGGTCAAATTCAAGTTTGACCCTGCTTTGCGGCTAATGGATGCACTGAAAAAGCGCGGAGTGGCACAAGAAGTGCTTGACGACGCTGTGCGAGAGCTGGTTTCGGCATAGCCGTGAACAAACGCAAACAAACGCAACCAAGCGCAATAAGGCAAAACCCATGCGAACAAGCGCTGTGGCTCAGGGATAATCCCGCGCCATGAGCGGAAATACTTTTGGAAAACTTTTTGCCGTCACCAACTTTGGTGAGTCCCACGGCCCGGCCATTGGCTGCGTGATCGACGGTTGCCCCCCCGGGCTTGGCCTGTGCGAGGCCGACATTCAGCCCGATCTGGATCGGCGCAGGCCAGGCAGCAGCAAGTTTGTGACCCAGCGCCAAGAGCTGGATGCCGTTGAGATTGTGTCCGGCGTGTTTGAGGGGCAGACCACCGGAACACCGATCTGCTTGTTGATCAAAAACACCAATCAGCGCAGCCAAGATTACACAGGCCTGGCCCAAACTTTTCGCCCTGGCCACGGCGACTACACCTATTTTCAAAAATACGGCAGGCGTGACCCTCGTGGCGGCGGTCGATCCAGCGCACGTGCGACGGCCCCCATGGTGGCCGCAGGTGCGGTTGCCAAAAAATGGCTTTTGGAGCACCACGGTACGCAGTTCAGGGGCTGCATGGTTCAGATGGGCGAGATTGTGCTGGCCTTTGAGTCCTGGAGCCACGTGCCGCTCAATCCTTTTTTTGCCCCTGTGGCCGATGTGTCAGGCCTTGA
Organism: uncultured beta proteobacterium; assembly: GCA_903822205.1. GTDB lineage: Bacteria > Pseudomonadota > Gammaproteobacteria > Burkholderiales > Burkholderiaceae_C > Rhodoferax. The sequence continues at coordinate 7,592 of CAIJOK010000121.1, forward strand.
AAACTATTTAAGCGCTTTGCGCCACGACGGTGACTCTTGCGGGGCGCGGCTGCGCATTGTGGCCAGTGGTGTGCCAGTGGGCCTGGGCCAGCCCTTGTTTGACAAGATGGATGCAGACATTGCCTACGCCATGATGGGGGTCAATGCGGTCAAGGGCGTTGAGATTGGGGCGGGCTTTGCCAGCGTGGCTCAGCGCGGCAGCGTTCATGGCGATGCCCTGTCACCCGCAGGTTTCAAGGGCAACAACGCTGGCGGTACGTTGGCAGGCATTACCAGCGGTCAAGACCTGGAAGTGTCGGTGGCGGTCAAGCCCACCAGTTCTATCCTGACCCCCCGTGAGTCGATCGACATCCACGGTTGCAGCACCCAGGTGATCACAGAGGGCCGCCATGACCCCTGTGTGGGCATTCGCGCTGTGCCAGTGCTTGAGGCCATGCTGGCGCTGGTGGTGATGGACCACGCTCTGCGTCATCGTGCCCAGTGTGGCGATGTGCAAACCACGCTGCCTCCTATCGCGGCGCAGGTCTGACGGGCGACTTATCCGGCTAAAAAACCCGTCAATAGGGCGTTGGATGCTATTTATTTTGAAGCAACCTGGCCGCATCGCGTGCAAAATAAGTCAGAATGCCATCGGCCCCAGCACGTTTGAAAGCCAGCAGGCTCTCCATCATGACAGCATCGTGGTCCAGCCAGCCGTTTTGGGCGGCAGCCTTGAGCATGGCGTATTCACCTGACACCTGGTAGGCAAAGGTGGGCACCATGAACCGATCCTTGACGCGACGCACCACGTCCAGATAGGGCATTCCGGGTTTGACCATGACCATGTCGGCACCCTCCTGGATATCCATGGCAACCTCACGCAAGGCCTCGTCGCTGTTGGCGGGGTCCATCTGATAGACCTTTTTGTTGCCCTGTCCCAAGTTAGCGCTTGAGCCTACCGCATCGCGAAAAGGCCCATAAAACGCCGACGCGTATTTGGCGCTGTAGGCCATGATGCGGGTATGCACCAAGCCATGGGCCTCTAGCGAATGGCGAATGGCACCGATGCGACCGTCCATCATGTCGCTGGGGGCCACGATGTCTGCACCTGCACGGGCCTGGGTGAGCGCCTGTTGCACCAGAACGGCCACCGTGGCATCGTTCATGATGTAGCCCTTCTCGGCAGGGTCGGGGTCTGGCAGACCATCCTGACCATGGCTGGTGTAGGGGTCCAGCGCGACATCGGTCATCACACCCAGTCCGGGGCATTCTTGTTTGATCGCCCGCACCACCCGTGGCACCAGGCCGTCGGGGTTCAAAGCCTCTTGACCGTCAGGGGTTTTGAGCGACGGGTCTATCACCGGGAACAAGGCCATGACCGGAATGCCCAGAGAGACGCAGTCCCGGGCAACGGGCAACAGCAAATCGAGGCTTAGGCGCTCTACGCCGGGCATGGACGTAACTGCTTGGCGCTGACACTGGCCATCGACCACAAACACCGGGTAGATCAGGTCATGTGAGCTTAGGCGATTTTCACAAACCAGCGCACGGGTAAAAGCATCTCGGCGCAGCCTGCGCGGGCGGCCCTGGGGAAAGGGTGAATATGGAGTCATGGTCGATCGAAACAAAGTGGTTAGGGGTAAGGTGGCGGCACAGGTGTCTGGCCTTGCGATAAGGCTGCGCGCATGTCCGCAAGAGAAATGGCGCTCCTGGCACCGACTGGGTGACGAGGCGCAGGCTTGAACGCGTGGCCGTAAATGATTTCAAATTCCAGTTGCAATGGTATCTGCGCCAAAGCTCGCAACAGTTGCCCATACCAGCGTCGCCCACGCAGAGCGGCAAAGCGATGGACATGGAGGTTACGCCCCAGACCGCGCAGCTCTTGCAGCAGGCGCTCAGGGGTCGTAAAGCTGAGCGTGATGCGTTCCATGTCCATGACGGGGTTGGCAAATCCGGCTGCGGCCAGCATGTCGCCCCAGTCGTGCATGTCCGTAAACACGTGTGCGGGGGCAGGCCAGCCTGATGCCTTGTAAAGATCGCGCAAACTTTGGAGCGTGTCAGTGCCAAGACACGAAAACATCAAAAAACCATCCACCTCCAGCGCCTGGTACCACTGTGCCATCATGGCCTGCGGGGCATCTGTGGCGTGAAGGGCCATGTTGGCCCAGAGCATTTGAACGGGTTGTTCAATCTGTGTGACGACGTGCGGTGCAAGTGGTAGCTCTTGCCCTGTCTGCCCGTCTGAACCGAACCCAGGCTGACGTTGTTGAAATTGTTGTAATTGTTGTAATTGTTGCAAGATGATCTGCGCCCGTCTGCGTGAGGTCTCAAAGACCGTGCCCACTGACTGGGGATAACGCTGCATCAACGATTCATACCCCTCCACGCCGCCGCTTAAAGCCGCCCAGTGCAACCAAGTGACCGGCTGGCACGTGATGCAGTCCAAACGATCCTGCATGCGTCGGTTAATCTCGTCGTGCAACCACGGTGATGCCTGTAGCGGCATGCTCTGCCAGCGCTTGGCGGCCTGTGAATCGATCGTGTTCATTGAAATAAAGGCTAAAAAAAACCTAATTTTGGCCGTTATATGATCTACGAAAGGAGGAAAGACCTCTGGACCTTATCCGCTGTCTGAATCACCGTGCAATCTTTATCAGTTCAATCCGTTCACCCTGCCCAGAGTGTATGGCCTGTGTCGGCCCGTCCGGCTGGGTCTGCCCAGCTTGGGACGGGGGCCTCTGCGCATAATACCCTTGCGGGGGGCGACGCATCACCCTCAGACACGTCTCCTAGCGTGGTCAATCTGATTGGCCAGACCGGCCAATACGGCGCTGACGGCAGGATTAAAACAAGCCAGGCCGGTTTTTTGCCAGATGGCCAGGATGGCTCAAATGGCTCCGTTGTCTCCAACGGTCCTAACGGTTCGACCACTCCCCACGACTGGACGATTCACCACGCCCCGTCCAAGAAGGTGCAAGATCCACCGCCCAAACCGCTGTACAAGATCTTGCTCGAACATATCAAATCCGTGTGGCTGGCCAGTACCGGTGCGATTCACATCCAAAATCCTGTTCTCGATCAAGCCAATACGGCGAATGCGAATGCGAATGCAAACGTCACGGCCACGCCCGGTGTTGCCTCTGACACGGCCTTGTCGTCTTCATCGACCGGTGTCACGCCGGTGGGTCAAACGCAAACCCTGGTGGGGGGGTCTTTGCCTCGCAATCGTTTGCATTCTGAACAAGTCACAAAATAAGCGCAGCCTTTTGGCCATTGTTTGGCAGTTAGACTGTAGGGAGCAGGGCCAATGGCCTTTGCTTTGTTCACCGAACTCGCCAACTACAACCGACTGCAAAGATGCGCCACATGGCCATCACACTTGATTCATGAATTTTTTTCAGCGCCTGTTGGCGGTCATTTTTTCCCGTAAACCCCCGCAGTCCAACATCTTGGGGACCGCTTCCGGTCTTTCAGTCCCCACCGAGTCACCGCACCCTCCACCCGCATCAGCCATTCAGACCACACTGCCAACCATCGGTGCGCGCTGTCCCATGATTTCAAATCAGGGCGAGATCATCGGGTTTGAATTTCGCATCGGCGAAGACGTACAACGGCGCATGAATCGCCGTGCCAACCATGCTGCGTGGACGGCCTATGCACATGCTGTGCTGTCATGCGCCCATTTGATCTCGCAAAGCGGGCGCGTGGGACTGGCCCGGTTGCCCGCCGTCTGTCTCGCTCATCTGCCCAGCCACCAGTCTGTCACAGGTGTCTGGATCGCAGTCGATCAGACCGACGACGTAGCGTCTGACCCCGCCTTGGTGCAAACCGTCACAGAGGCCCTACAGCAGCTTCGCACCCAAGGTGCCAAAGTCTCGTGGGATGCGAAGCTGGTCTTGGCCCTTACCCCTGACTTTGTCTGGGTGCGCCAAGACGGCCAGTCCATGCCAGTCGTATTGGCATCGCTAAAGTCGCGCCCAGCAACACTGCTGAAACTGCCCGACATCATCACCGACATCGCCACGTTTGAAGACCTTGAACAGGCGCTGCATGATGGCATCAGTTACGTTTGCGGCGGCGTGGCCCTGACGGGCATGTTTGACGACTCCAAAAACGTTTTGCCGGTTTCACCCGAAGTGGGTCGCATCGGTCATTTGCTCAAGCTGCTGTCCACAGGCGCTGACACCAGCGTCATCGTGACCGGCATCAAGAGCGATGTTGGCCTGTCCTACCGCTTGTTGCAGCGCATCAACAGTGCCAATTTCGCCCACCTGAATGCCGGTGCCAGCATTGACCAGGCGGTCATGATGCTGGGCCGCAGTGAACTTTATCGCTGGCTGTCGCTCATGCTTTTTCATTTTGCCGGTAAACGCAAAGTGTCCAGCTCACTGCAAGAGGTGGCGCTGTGGCGTGCCCGTTTGTTGGAACTTTTGGCCATAGACCGCCAAGAGCCTGCACCCGCGCAGTTATTCACCCTGGGCATGGCATCCATGATGAGTCCCATCCTCAAAATCAGCATGGCTGACGTGTTGTCGATCTTGCATTTACACCCGTCTGCCGAACAAGCCTTGCTGGGTCACAGCGGGCCTTGGTACGAGTATCTGCAACTTGTGTCACTCATTGAGGCGCAAAGCCTGACCGATACCAGCCCTGTTGCCGAATCTTTTGGCGGCATAGCGCACATCGTTGCGTCAGCCGACCAGGCCTGGGATTGGGCTAGGTCGGCCATGGACACCAGCAAATAACGATGACCTGTCGTGGGTGGGGACGACGGGGGGGGATCCGCAGCCTTCAATCCTCAATCTTTGGTCAGTCTTTGGTCTTAAGCTTGGCATCGTTGGCCACGATGAACGCCTTGATTTGCTCCGACATGTCCATCAGCTTGAGCCACTGCTCTTTGTACAAAGTGACCGGAAAGCGGCCCATGCCGTAAACCGAGAGTGCGCCTTTGTCGCTGACTTTCATGGTAGTGCCGACGGTGGTTCCTTTTTTAAGGGCGGCGTTTTCGGAACGCAGCTTTTCAAGTTCAGCTTGCAGGTCTTGTTCTGATGCAGACATGGTGTTGTCTCCTGGTGGGTGTGGTAAAAAACAGGGGGATCGCTAGGTACAGCGATCCCGAGTTTAGAGGACTTGTTCCAGACCGCTCACTGGTTTTGGGTTGGCCGTCCGTCCAACAGCATTAAAACAGCCGTAATTTGTGGCACAGTACACGGTATGTCATACCCCACACTTGAAGACGCGATAGGTCATACGCCTTTGGTGCGCTTGCAGCGCATCGGTGCAGACGGCCATGCCGCAAATCACAACGTCCTGCTTGGCAAACTGGAGGGCAACAATCCTGCCGGTTCAGTCAAAGATCGACCTGCCTTGTCCATGATCGCCCGTGCGCAAGAACGCGGAGACATCCAGCCCGGCGACACCTTGATCGAGGCCACATCGGGCAACACCGGCATCGCGCTGGCCATGGCTGCGGCCATCAAGGGCTATCGCCTGATTTTGATCATGCCCGAGGATCTATCGCTTGAACGCATTCAAGCCATGAAGGCTTTTGGGGCCGAGTTGATGCTTACCCCCAAAAGTGGCGGCATGGAGTACGCACGCGACCTGGCCTGCCAAATGCAGCAAGAGGGCCGTGGGCATGTGCTGGACCAGTTTGCCAACCCCGACAACCCCCGCATTCACTTTGAAACCACAGGCCCCGAGATTTGGGCCGACACCCAAGGCCGCGTCACGCATTTTGTCAGTGCCATGGGCACGACCGGCACCATCACAGGCGTGGGACAGTTCTTAAAAAAAATGAACCCCGCCATCCGGGTGATCGGTGTTCAACCCTGTGAAGGCGCACGCATTCCGGGCATTCGCAAATGGCCTGCGGCGTATGTACCTGCCATTTACAACTCCGCCTGTGTGGATGATCTGAGACACGTCAGCCAGCCTGACGCGGAGGCCATGTGCCGCAGATTGGCACGTGAAGAAGGCATTTTTGCTGGCATATCCTCAGGCGGAGCGTGCCATGTAGCGCTCCAGGTGGCCCAATCAAGCGACCACGCGACCATCGTCTTTATCGTCTGTGACAGAGGCGATCGCTATCTGTCCACAGGCGTTTTTTCAGCCTAATGCCTACCATCCTTCATTGACTCAAACCCCATGCAAATCGACAAAGACCTAGACACTCGGGGGCTGCATTGCCCCTTGCCCATCCTCAAAGCCAAAAGAGCACTGGCATCCATGAACAGCGGCCAAACCCTGCGTGTGATCTCGACAGACGCAGGATCGCCACGTGACTTTCAGGCTTTTGCCAAACAAACCGGCAATGAACTGATGAAACAAGAGACCCTGGGAACGGACTTTATTCACGTCTTGCGCAGGCGATAAAGGCTGGCACTTGGCAGGGATGTCAAACATGTATCCTGTACGGCAAATCAGGGTCACAACACAGGGCTGTTGTGCGTCGGCCCCGTTTGCGTTAAGTCTTGCAGACCAACCTAAGCAAGCAAAGACTGCGCCTGTACCCGTAGGTGCACAAAGATGAAACTGTGATGGAACTCACGAATTCAGGAGTATGTTATGATTCTTTTAAAATATATTTCATATAATATATTTATCTAAAGCAAACCATTCTCTTATGCGACGTTCTTTCCATCTTCCCTCTTGTGCCCGGCAGTTTACCCATCCTATTGAACCAGTAGCAGGTCAGGCGACCAATACATCAAGCTCAACCATGGATTGGCGGAACTTATTTTTGCTTTGTCAGTGCCAAAATCTATATTTGGACTTGTACCGCAATATGAGACACCACATGAAATTATCCATTCAGTTTTTTTATTTACTTTTTCCTCAAAAATTTGGGTGGATAAAAAAGCACCAACGTGCTGCAAAATGATTTCAAGCAGACAACCCAAGACATTTCGGATCGCTATTCTGACGATTTTATTGGCGCTTACCGGTCTATCGGCAGAATCAAAACGGCATCCATCAGTTCCAAAGAACGAGAAGAAATCTGAAGCGCTCATCAAGCTGACTGCCAATCCGTCTTCATTAACGGCGGTTTTCGAACATCTCGCTAAAAATACCATCGTCGCTCGCTCAGTGACCATGACTGAACTGGGCGTGGGTTCGTCGCTGGTGATGGGCGGTGTCAAGACACAGAGCAGCATTTACTGGCCAGTTCCTGCTGATGTGCCGCTGCAGGATGCTGAGATCACCTTCAACGCGGTGTACGAGCGCGCAGACCAGGGCCGCACCACCTTGCTACTGTCGATTGACGGCACACCCGCTCTTGCTCGAGGCGTTGCCTTGGAACGCGGTAATGCCGATTTGGTGGTGGCCGTGCCTCGCGTCGCACAGTCTTTTGGCTATGTTCATCTGGGTATTGACTGGAACACCGTCATTGCAGCCAAGGAAACGGATTCATCGTGTACCGATATGCGCTCCATGGGTAATTATTTGCGTGTGATGCCAACAAGTCGTCTGACGTATCGGTTCGATTCGGCACAAATCACCAACGTGTCTTCTGCCTGGACATCGTTGCCACCTGCACCTGTGGTTTTGGTGTCCAACAACAAGTTGAGCGCTGATGCCTTTGAATCTGCCTGGCGCATAGGCCTAACCATGGAAAGATCGGGTAAACGCCCCAAAGTGGTCACTTTGCCGCAGGCAGGACACGAGGTGGACACCCACTTGGTATTCGTGCCCGATGTTCTCAAAAAAATCCCGTCTTTTGCAGCGTTGGCGAGAGGAGATCGGCACGTTTTAAGTCATGCCGCAGAAGCAGGTGCATGGTTTGTTCTGAGCCAACTGGGTGAGGCTCATGCGGATGTGGTGATTGCTGACCGCGCTATGGTGAGTGCCTTGTCTGCCAACCTGGATGCACTCGGTACTCAGATCAAGGAATACCTGCCAGAAACGTTTGAAAGCTTTGTGCAATTGCGACATCAGCGTCTTGACGGTTTGACAGCACAGACTGCGACAGGTAACTTTCGCCTGGTGCAGTCTCTTGGTGGCGTGACATTGGTGGTGGCACCGGATGCCGGCGGCAAGTTCGCAGGATTGTTGGGTACGCAGTGGCGAAGCGCAAGTACGTCCAGCGATTTGCTTGTCAGTACAGCCAATTTGCCATTGCCAGATACCAACAAGGTGTTGCTCAAATCTCTGCAAGGGGGCAACAGCAATCTGAGAGCGACAGACAACGGTGAATGGGCTTCCCAGTTCCAGATAGATGCCGATATTTTCAATGGCAAATTCCCAAGCGAATTGGTCATGGATTTTTCAGCTTCACCCAGTTCGCGCGGTGTGACACCAGTGGTTTCCGTATTCTTGAACGATGTGCTTTTGGCATCCAAACGACTTAAGGCCAATGGTGAACGGGAGCGAGTGACCGCCACCATTCCAGACTATTCATTGGGCTTGGGCAATGTCGTGAAGGTTGTGTTGATGCGTCCACCTGAGGGTGCTAACTGCCGTGAGAGCCAGGTTGTATTTCCATTTTCAGTCTTGCCAAGCAGCCACCTTGTATTGGATGCTGAAAGTTCGAATACTGACTTTAGGGGCATGGCTTCTCGTCTCACACAAGGTGGTGATGTTCTTGTGCCAAGCGCGTATCTCACCGATGCACAACGAAGTTTGAGTCGGCTGATTCGCATCAGTGCGGCAGCGGGTGTATCGCCCGCCAAAGCAAAATTGGTGACCGTCACGAAAGACCAAAAAGGCGAACCTCATTCATCTTTTTTGGCGCTTGATGTTGGTTTGGTTGTCAATGCACCGACTTCCTTGGTTGATAAAGGGCATCTTGTCATCAAAGATGAAAAAGATCAAAAACTGTTGGACATTGCTGGTCTGACCTGTATTGGCATTGCGTCGATTGAGCGCGTGAATGACGTGCGTGGGATCGTCTATCAAACCGTGGCCGACGATTTGGAGCATTACGACATACCCTTTCGGCTTAAAAATGGCAACTTTGCCATCATCCGGCGGGAAGGTCAGGTGACAGAATTTGACACACTAGGTAATCTGGATCGCCAGATACTTGAACACGTCAATGATTCCAGGCTTATGCGCTATATCGGGTGGATTCTCGTTGGCGTGTTGATCGTGGGGTTTGTGGTACTGCTTTATGCCGCCAACCGCTATCGTGGACGCAAAAGTGGCTAACATTCGGTGACACCTAACTGAACATGTTTGCCACCTCTTGGACCTACTTGGCTGCAGACTATTACGCTGGTTTGGAGGTTGTTGCGATGGTCGTTGCGATCTTGATCATTTTGTCAGCGCTTGACGACTTGATCATTGATGTCTGGTACTGGATTATTAAGATAAAGCGACATTTTTCCAAACAGATTCGCTCTTACACACCCCTCACGCCAGAGCAGTTATGTCAGAAACAAGAGCAAGCTATTGCAATCATGGTGCCGGCCTGGATGGAATACGACGTGATTGCTGCCATGATTGAAAACATGGTAACGGTTCTCACTTACAAGAACTATGTGATTTTTGTGGGCACTTACGTCAACGATGCCGCAACGATCAAGGAGGTTGAAAGGATGCGCCGACGCTACAAGCAGTTACGGAGGGTTGAAGTTCCCAACCCTGGTCCAACCTGTAAGGCAGATTGCCTGAACTGGATTGTGCAGGCCATTTTTTTGCATGAACAAACCATGGGAATTGAGTTTTCCGGAGTGATTCTCCATGACAGTGAAGACGTACTTCACCCACTTGAACTCAAGTTTTTCAACTACCTTCTGCCTCGCAAGGACATGATTCAACTGCCGGTTTTGTCGCTGGAACGCAAATGGTATGAACTGGTTGCAGGAACCTACATGGATGAATTTGCAGAGTCTCACGGCAAAGACATGACCGTACGCGAAAGAGTCTGTGGTGTGGTGCCCTCTGCAGGTGTGGGCACCTGCTTTTCAAGACGTGCCTTGCTGGCCTTGAATGCTGAATCCATGAATCAGCCATTCAATACCCGAAGCCTGACAGAAGATTACGACATTGGTAACCGTCTTGCCCACATGGACATGCGTTCTATTTTTGCTGTGTTTCAGGTGCAGTTTGATGTCAAACGCGAAAACTGGTTTGGTTCAAAACAAAACAATCCGATCACGATCAACATGCCACTGTGTGTGCGCGAGTATTTCCCTGATACTTTTCGCACAGCCTATCGGCAAAAAGCGCGTTGGACCCTTGGCATTGGTTTGCAAAGCTGGGATCAGCTTGAGTTCAGGGGTACGTTGGCGGCCAAGAATTTTTTGCTCAGAGATCGAAAAGGTGTACTGACCTCTTTGATCAGCATATTTGCTTATTTGTTACTGATTCAATTTTTGCTGTTTCAGATGGCCGCTTATGCTGGGCTATGGACCTTGTATTACCCTCCCTTGTTTTCCGTGGATGGCTGGTGGCCTTATGCCTTGGTATTTAATGTGTTTGCCTTGATCAGTCGCGTTGGGCACAGGGCTTATTTTGTGACTGTGTTTTACGGTTGGCGGCATGGCTTGATGTCCATTCCTCGAATGATCATCAGCAACTTTGTGAACTTTATGGCCGTCTCACGCGCCTGGAAACTGTACTTAAGCTATTTGTTTGCTGGCAAACCCATGGTGTGGGACAAAACCATGCATGATTTTCCCTCTGCAGAGGCACTGGTGGTACAAAAACAGCGCATTGGCGATTTGCTCCAATCCTGGCAAGCAGTGGACCAGGTCAGGCTCAGCAGCGCGCTTGAGGAACAGATGCACCTGAAAATTCCTTTGGGCCGTGTGCTCATTTCAAAAGGCTGGTTGGACGATGAGACATTGGCCGAGGCCATTGCCTTTCAATCTGATCTGGCCAGAGCAGTACTGCGCGCAGAGACAGTGATCCAATACGCAGCATCACTTCCCTTTGAACTTTGCTCACAATGCAGGGCAATTTATCTGGGCAACAATGATCAGGGCAAACCCATGTTGGGTGTTACCAGCCCCTTGGCCCCCGAGTCACTGAACCAAATCAACCACTTACTGGGGTCTTCTCCATTGCAATACATTGTTCGCGAAAGTGAGATAGACGCTGCCCTTTTGTTACTGAGCAAAGAATCAGGCCCGCTGAGTACCAAGGTTGCCGCCCCACCAAAAACGCCTTTGTTGGGTGATTTGTTAATTGAGCGTGGTCTCATTGACCATCAAGTATTTGAGGATGCCCTGGAGAAGTATCAACCACAGCACCACGGGCGCATTGGTGACTATCTTGTCAATGAGGGAATTATTGACAGAGATGCCATTGAACAAGTTGTTTTACTTCAGCGAAAGCAACAATTCGGTACTCTGTCAGAATGTACCGACAATTTGGAATTGCAGGCGGCATGATGACCATGCAAGTCAAAATGCGCTGGATGATCGCTCTGCTGTGGTCTGTTTGTGGCATCATGGGTGTCAATGCACAAACCTATGTCATTGAGCTGCCGCTGGCGGGGCAAGCCTTGATCCTGACCGAACAAGCAGAGGCCGCTTGGGATCAGGGTGACAGAGCGCAGGCCATGACTTTGATCACTGAAGCAATCCGTCTGCGGCCCGATGCCAAACGTATTCAAACTTTACGCACAAAAATTGAGAAGAAACATAGCAATGTTAAAGCAGACTCAAGTCATGAAACCCCTCTTTTTGTCAAGAATAGCAAAAGCGAACGTCACTCAGTAGAACAAAAGACGCTTGCGCCTCCACCAGTACCAGTCGTCGTGGCTGATGCGCAAATTGTTTACGATCTGATCAAAAATGGGAATCCAGAGCCTGCGCTTGCGTTTGCAGTCAATCTTTCAATGGCGCACCCTAACGATCGCAACATACAAATTGCGCATGTGAACGCGCTGTTTGCTGCAGGCAAGCAAGCCGAAGCGGATGCTTCGGTGAATCAGGCTATCGCACAGTTTGGCATGGATGACACCTTACTGGTATTGCGGGAAGGCATTCGTCGTCAATTGGCCGAGAGTTCTACGTACAGGATTCATCGTGCGCTCGAAAATGACGATGTGCTTGCCGCAATTCAGGCCGCAAAAGATACCATTGTTTATGCGCCAGATGTCATGGACAACCGTCTGCTCTTCATCCAGATATTGATGAATGCGGGGCAGTACGAAGATGCCGAGCGATCGGCAACGGAAGCCATCTCCATTGACCCCGATGATGTGTTGCCCTGGATGTTGCGGGCCTATGCCCGTCAATACCAAGGACAACGCGCTACTGCCGTGGCTGATTTCAAGCATGTGTTGACGGGGTTCGATTTGACAGCCAACGAGCAAAAGCTGTTCAGGGTCATCATGGCAGATGCTGCACTGGCATCATCCGAACCTGAAACAGCCCTTGAGTTGCTTCGCCCCATTGAAGAATCTGCAACAGATGCGGTGGACAACAGGGTCATTTGGCATCGCCGAGCGGCAATGCTTCAATTGTCTGAACAATCCAGCGGTGCGATCGTCCTGGCTGAAACACTCAGGCCATTGAGTTTTACCTGCCGCATCAGCCCTTACGGGCGTGAATGCAGTTTGCTTCCTGCCATGTTGGTGCAAGACCCCGCTTATGCTATGGCGGAGCAAACCTACACGGCTATTCGTGCGAAAAACTATCCACAAGCAGTTCAAAAAGCACGTCTCGCTGTCCAATTGGATGCCAACAATACCGACTATCGCTCTCTGCTGATCAACGCATTGGTGCTTAACAATGATCTCAAAGAAGCTGACCAACTGGCAACCCTGGCCATCACGCCTGAAGCCACTTCGGCGCAAGCGCTGGTGCAACGCGGCGAGATCCGTGACAAGCTAGGCCAACGAGAACTGGCCGCCCAGGACTATTCAGCGGCGCTGAAGATGGATGTTTTGCCATTGGCTCAAACGTTGCCCCTGCTCGCCAAGATCAACCGCAAGGCTGAGGCCAGAGACCGTTTGGCGCAGGCGTTGCAGACTGGTGAAAAGCCCGTGGCCTCCGACCTGGATCTGGCTTACCTCGCCATCAACATTGGTGACGATGAAATCGCCAATGATGCCTTTAAACGCAGTGATGAGGCAGGTCTTCTGAGCGTTTTGAATTTGCAGGACGCAGCTTACGTGGCCATCCGGGGGGGGCTCGACCAGAGGGCGATAGCTTATTTGTCGCGGGCCGTGGATAACTTGTCACCCGACCCGCCGCTGGAACTGCAAGACAGCGTTGAAATTCAATCGTTGCTGAATTTACGACGAATGATTGCAGAACTGTCACGAAGTTGGGGGGCGAGCATGTCGGTCAGCTACCGTGGCGGCATTCCCTCCGTGGGTGGCATCCAGTCGAACGTGGACACTGACCAAAGTATGCAAATTGGCAGTGAGCTGTACTGGCGTCCCTTTGGCTATCAAAACGGCAGTCCATTCGAGGTCTATGCACGTGCGTTCGAAACACCCAGCAACAGCGCTGGTGGCTTGGTGGGTTCAGAAAGTTTGCAAGGCTCTGTCGGTATGCGCTGGAAGCCATTGACCGATGCCAGCCTGATATTCGTGCTGGGACACTTGTTTCCGGTCGATTCAAAAGTGAACAGCGACTGGCTGGCGCAAGTGGCTTACTCCGCTGGTGTGGGGGGGGAGTTCAGAACAGACACACCCAGTTGGGAAACACAGCAGTACTATGCCGAGGCGGGTCGCTATTTGCAGCATTCGCAGAACTACGCGTCGGGCAATGTGCGCTGGGGCCGCAGTTTCAGGCTCGATGGCATCAGCCCGGATTTGCTTGCTTTTCCTCATGCCGTGCTGGTTGGCGACTACAACTCTGATTATGCCGAGCGCAGTGCCATTGGTTTTGGTCTTGGCATTCAGTTACGGTACGGGTTCCGTCAGGATACCTACAATGCCCATCGCTCTTACTTTGATTTGTCTTTGCAGCACCGCACAAGCCTCCAAGGCAACGAGGAACGCGCCAAAGGGACGTTTCTGACCATGATCATGTCGTATTGATTGGCATTGAGGGCGTTTTTCTGTGCCTGGTATCGTTCATTCATAGTGAGGTTTCAAAATGAGCTTTTTTGTGTTTCTGACTGGTTTTTTCACGGGCTTTGCACTGGCATCATCTGCCATGGCGCAGCAGCCCGCACTGGCACAGTTGTACCCTGCTGCACCACCGGCGGGGTCTTCATTTGTGCGTGTGGTCAACCCTTTGCAAGAATCCGTCAAATTTAGCCTATCGGGTATGGATGAGTCAAAGCCTATTTCGGCGCATGGCAATATTGCCTCCAGTTACAAAATTGTCAATCCGGACAAGCCATTGCAGATCGGGGTCAATGGCAAAGTGCTGCCTGATGCCATTGCCATTGAACCCAACAAGTTCTTAACTTTGGTACTAGGACGCAACGGCGAAACTTTCAAAGTGACGGTCATCCCCGATGCGACACAGGGCAACAATGCCTTAAAAGCTGATCTGCGGGCCTACAACCTGACATCTGGTTGCGTTTCCACCATCATCGCCAACAAAGAAACCAAGGTTTTCACCGATATCCCCGTGGGTGGATCGTCGCGTCGTATGGTCAATCCAATTTCTGTTGAATTTGTAGCGCAATGTGGCAAAACGATGTCTGAACCCTTGGCCGCACCCCCCTTACAACCTGGTTCCCGTTATAGCCTGTTTGTCACGGGCAACGAAACAAATCTTGCATTGACCGGAAAAACAGACACGGTGGACTGACTCGCATGGAATCGCCGCATGGATACGTCCAATGTCGAAAAAACGTTTTCTAATCAACGTTTTTTGCAGTTCATCACTCTTTTTGTCTGCGCAACATTTTTGTTTGCAAGCACCCCTGCGCGCACTGAAGATTTGGTCATCAAAGGCCAGGATGGCTGGCTTTTTCCTGTTTGGGAAAGCTTGACCGATGCCTCTAAACCCCGTATTGATGCCAACCTAGTCATCATCGGTGCGGTCAGAAAACATTTGGCTGAGAAAAACATCCAACTATTGACCTTGGTGGTGCCCATGAAGGCATCGTTTTATCCGGATCGGATGCCACCAACAAAACCAATCAGTGCAGAGGTTATGAATCGCTACGCTTATGTCATGGCTGGTTTATGTGCAGCAGGCATCCGCACGGTCAATGTGGCAAATGTCTTGCGCGCTCAAGAAAAGGATGGGCAACATGCATTTTTTCGAACGGATTACCATTGGACCGCCCAAGCTGCAGAGGCCAGTGCTGTAGCGACCGCCGAACAAATCAGACAGCAGGTGCACTTTGACAAAGAGCCTGCGGGCGGAAGTGAGTTGGGTGAATGGGTCAATACTCGTCTCTATGGTGATCTGGCTGTGCGTTACATGTCAGCAGAGCAGCGAGTGTTACTCAAACGCGATGTCTTTCGTGTTCGTGAGCAGCCAAAACAGTCCATGTCTTTGCTGGACGATGACCTCGCTGAAGTCCATGTGGTAGGAAACAGTTTTGTGCAACCTTACCTGGGCTTTCCTCAAAAACTATCCGAAACACTCAATCGACCGGTATCTCTGACTTGGAAATTCGGTAATGTGGGGCCGTGGGCAACGATGCTCCAGTATCTGGAGTCGGACGAGTTCCTGCAAAACAAACCTAAGGTTATCCTCTGGCAGCTCAATGAACCTCGCATGCATTCTGGACCGGATGCGGTGAATGTATGGGATACAGAATCTTTGATGAAAGCCGAGGTTTGGCTCAGCAGAGTTGTCGCTGCCATCTCAAGGTAAGGTAACAAAAGGTGTCTTGTTTATCTGATTCAATCACAGCTCTGCGATGCATTTGCATCTCAATGGGGTTGGCCTGCACTCTATCTGTCTCATCCTGCGCCAGCGGCGGCCGGTCCGAGCAAATTTTGGTACAAGGTACAGTATGGCAACCCGATGGCGCTACGGTCCATCCAAAGGGTCAATGGCATCACCTGGGTGCCCGAAAGTTATTGATTCAATGGAGCATTGTTGATGCCGTTGCTTTTGTTTCGGGCACGTCGGTGCCTGTTGCTGAACCACTACCCGACTGGGGTCGGATAGCCAAAGAGCCTTGGGCGCAAGAAGTCATTTTGGGTTTGGCAGGGCATTTTGACGAGAATGTATCCCGAAGTGATTTGCCGAGATTAATCAGCTTGTCACAACAACTGACGCAGTTGCCAACACCCCTCAATGTCGTCGGATGGTATTTTCCTGTCGAAGTAGACCCCACTTGGAGAGAAGCTCATTTATTGGCGAAGTACTTTGAGCAACTGCCTCGTCCGCTGTGGATCAGCGCCTATGACAGCGCAAATTTGGGTGCTGACGCACTGGCTGACTCGTTGGCCACATGGTTGCCTGCTGATGTAGGTGTATTCTTTCAGGATGGCGTGGGTATCCACGCCCGCAGCGCCGCAGTGGCTGTGCGTTATGCCGATGTACTGGTCGCACGATTGGGTGTCCATCGGGTGAAGATCATCGCAGAGGCTTTTCGACCCAAGATCGGCGGCGGTTTTCGTTCTGCAACTGCGGCAGAACTCTTGTCGCAACTGAGTCTTTATAAAAATCATGGTGTTTACCTGTTTGATGGCCCTCATTACGTTCCAGATACTCTGGTAAATGAGCTACTTCAATCCATGTCCATGCCAACGAAATAAACTGACGCAACCGGTAATTGAGAATTTACAAATGAATTTGACTAAACCAATTGTTTCTTCTAATGAACTCAACTTTAGACATTCAGCACATCATGAAGAGCTAACTTGTTGATTTCTAATAACAATGTAGAAAAAGTTCTGATTCCGTCAAGTCATTGATTTTGTTCAATAAATCTTCGAGAGTCTAAAGTGGAGTTCTAATGAAAACGAACATGAAAATGACAAATTCATTTACTTTGGTACGTGTCTCCATGTCGTAGAACGACTCATAACAAGATAAAAAATGAAAATACTTTGTGTTTTTGGTACGCGTCCTGAAGCTATCAAAATGGCCCCCTTGGTGCGTGCTTTGGCAGCAGATCCGCGATTTTTGACACGGGTCTGCGTGACGGGTCAGCACCGCGAGATGCTTGACCAGGTGCTTGATCTTTTTCATATCAAGCCAGATTTTGACCTCAGCGTCATGAAGAGCGGTCAAGACCTGACAGATGTCACCACAGCTATCCTGCACGGCATGACGGGCACATTTGCCCAATTCAGACCAGATAGGGTGTTGGTGCATGGTGACACGACCACTACCTTTGCGGCTAGCCTGGCTGCTTATTACCAGCAAATCCGTGTGGCACACGTAGAGGCTGGGTTGCGCACCGGCAACATGTATTCGCCGTGGCCCGAAGAAGGCAATCGAAGGCTCACATCTGCCTTGGCCAGCCAACACTTTGCACCCACCCAAACTTCTCGAGCCAACTTGCTTGCAGAAGGCATTGCCCCAGAATCCATCACGGTAACAGGCAACACGATCATTGATGCACTGCAAGATGTGGTGCATCGATTAAACATGGATGCCAATTTACGTGAACTTGCCGCAGCACCCCTTAGATTTCTTGAGCCACAGCGCAAGCTGATTTTGGTCACTGGTCACCGTCGTGAGAGTTTTCAGGGTGGTTTTGATCGAATATGCCTTGCACTCGTGCAAATAGCCAGACAGCATCCAGATGTAGATATTGTGTATCCCGTTCACTTGAACCCCCATGTGCGTGAACCAGTAAATCGCTTACTGGGTCAAATTGACAACGTTCATCTGATTGAGCCACTTGACTACTTGTCTTTTGTGTATCTGATGAGTCGTTCGCACATCATCCTGACCGATTCAGGTGGTATTCAGGAAGAGGCACCCTCGTTGG
This sequence comes from uncultured beta proteobacterium, assembly GCA_903822205.1. Lineage (GTDB taxonomy): Bacteria > Pseudomonadota > Gammaproteobacteria > Burkholderiales > Burkholderiaceae_C > Rhodoferax. The sequence goes on from CAIJOK010000121.1 coordinate 25,337, forward strand.
GCAAACCAGTCTTGGTGATACGCGACACAACGGAGCGACCAGAGGCAGTAGCCGCAGGCACGGTCAAGCTGGTTGGCACGGATACCAAAAACATCGTCAACGAGTTACACCAACTGTTGACCCAGGATGCCAAGTACCTTGCCATGAGCCACGCTCATAATCCCTATGGAGACGGCCAAGCATGCCACCGTATTGTGGAGGCATTGGGTGGTGTCTCACGTTGACATACAAGGTCGTGCTGGGTACGAAATCCATGCCAAAGTTGTCCAAACGCAGTCTGTAAGCCCCGCAGACGTGGCGGGTTGGCGACTTTTCCATTCCCATCACATCACTTTTGACGCATCATGTTCAGCGCTGTATGTCAACGTGAGACACCACCAAGTCTTTCACCTGATTGGGGACGGAGATGTCATTCCTGTCACCAGTTGCGTTAGGTTGTGGTTCATCATTTTGAGGTAAGTCGCTGCCGGGCCATCGGCATCAGACAAGGCATCTGAATACAAGGTGGCCCCCACGGTGACACCTGCGTCTTTGCCCAGTTGGTTGATCAATTTGGGGTTGCGCATGTTCTCTACAAACACTGCCTTGATGTTTTCCCGTTTGATCTGGCGGATCAGATCGGCCACGTGCCGTGCGCTGGGCTGTGAGTCGGTGCTGATACCCTCGGGAGACAACATGACGATGCTGTACCGCGTAGCCAGGTAGCCAAAAGCATCGTGCGATGTGATCACCCTGCGTCTGTCCGGCGCTATGGCATCCAACCGTGATTGGGCCTGGGCATCCAGGTCTTTAAGCCGCCCTATATAGGCCCGGGCGTTGTCCTGGTAAATGGCGGCCCCACTGGGGTCCACCTTGGACAGACCTGTAGCAATATTGGCCACATACAGGATGACGTTTAAGGGGTTTTGCCAAGCGTGAGGATCGATCTCCGCATGGACATGCCCCCGCTCTGTGGCCATCTGGCGTGGGGTAACGCCTTTGGATGCCACCACTGTGTCGCCCTTGTAATCCGCAGATTTGGCCAGTTTTAGCGCCCATGGTTCAAAGTTCAGGCCGTTCACGACAAACAGATGTGCGTCAAGTAAGGCCTTGGCGTGGGCAGGTTTTGGTGTGAATTCGTGCGCGTCAGCATTTGGCCCGGCCAGGGTGGTGACCTTGACGCGCTCACCGCCCACCACCTGGACCAAATCACCCAGAATACTGAACGAGGCCACGACGGGTACAAGAACAGGTTCAGCAGCATGGGCTGTCAAAGCCCACCAACCGCTGACAGCCAGTGTGAACCAGGCCATCCGTTGGATCGCTATGCGTTTCATGGATTTCCTTTGGTGATCAAAAATCAGGCCACCCGGTGCGGGCGTTTGAAAATTTGCGGCAGCCATCCACCTGGTGCAAACACCAGAGAGAGGCCATACAACACGCCGGCGCAGCCAATGATGGTCGGGCCGCTGGGCGTGTCAAGATGGTAGGACAGCAGCAGCCCGGCCACACCTGCGATGGCCGCCTGCACACTGGCGTTGAGCAGTTGTGCCGCCAGGCTGTCATGCCACAGCCGCGCAGATACTGCGGGCAGCATCATCAGACCAACCGCCATCAGCGTACCCAGGGTTTGAAACCCCGCCACCAGGTTAATCACCACCAGCATCAAAAAGACCTGCTGCCAAAACCACCCCCGTTGCCAACCCCACCCACCCCCGCCGCGTGTACTGGCCGTGGCCAAAAACACCGGATCAAAGGTTTCAAGAACAAAGCCCCTGTACAACGCGGCCAGCAGCAGCAGACTGACGCTAGCCACACCTGCCACCAGCAACAGGCCCGGTGAATCGACACCGAGCGCGCTGCCAAACAAAATGTGCAGCAGATCCAACTGGCTACCTTGACGCGAGATCAGTGTCACGCCCACGGCCAGCGCAAGCAGGTACATGGCGGCCAGACTGGCATCCTCTTTAAGCGTCGTCGCACGGCTAACCGCGCCAGCGAGGGCTGCAACCAGCAGACCGGCGGCCACCCCCCCCAGCGCCATGGCGGGCAGCGACAAGCCAAACAGCATGAAGCCTATCGCCACACCCGGCAACACGGCATGACTTAAGGCATCACCCAGCAGGCTCATGCGTCGCAGCGTCAAAAAAACCCCCAGGGGGGCAGCGCTGATCGCAAGCGCCAGCGTGGCCACCAAAGCCCGTCGCATAAAGGCAAATTCGGCAAACGGGCCGAGCAAAATGTCCCATAAACCGGTCATGCTGCGATCTCGTCAGTGTGGCAAATTGCTGCGTTATCGTCCCAGGCCTCAGCCAGGGTACGGGCGCGTTGCAAATGAGAGGCAGTCAGCACCTGCATCGTTGGTCCCCAGGCGACCAGTTCACGCGCCAGCAGCACGGTTTGGTCAAAGTGTGCGCGCACTTGGGTCTCGTCATGCAGCACGGCAATCACGGTCCGGCCCTGGGTTTGCCATTGGTGGATCAGATCAATCAAGGCGGCTGTAGTCCGCGAGTCCATGGCGTTAAAGGGTTCGTCCAGCAAGATCAAATCAGCGTCCTGCATCAGCAGACGGGCAAACAACACACGTTGAAACTGCCCGCTGGACAACGACCCGAGCGATCGTCCCTCAAAACCTGCCAGCCCCACGGTGTGGATGGCGGTATCAGCTCGAGACAACTTGTCGGCATTGGTCCCGCCAAAGGCCCCTGTGGCGTTCCAGCAGCCCAGCAGTACGCAGTCGCGCACCTGTAGCGGAAAGCTGCGATCCACCCCTGTCTGCTGGGGCAGGTAGGCGATGCGATCCGGCGGCGTGTCGGTGCGCACACAACCCCCTGCAGGCTCTTGCAGACCCGCGATGCTTTTGAGCAAAGTGCTTTTACCAGACCCGTTGGGACCTATCACGGCAGTCAGTGCTCCCGTCACAAACTGGCCGCTGATGTGGTGCAGGGCCGGATGTTGGCGGTAGCTCACGGTCAGGTTATCGACAGTTACCACAGCCAGGTTTCTGCATGGGCCCACCACACCGCCAGCCACAGCACCACTGGCAATACGGCAACCCTCCGCAGCCAAGCCGACCAGGCCAGAACACTGCGCATTGAAGCGGCACTGACCCGTGTTAGCTGTGTTAGCTGTGTTAGCTGTGTTAGCGGTGTTAGAAGGCTGTGCAAAGCGTCGTGAGCGTGCTCAGGTAAAGGGGTGGACGGTTTCATGGAGACGGAGGTAACAAACAGGGAGAGGGAGGCTTCAGCCATAATGCAATCTCATTGCACGCTAGTCTAATGCAACTAAATTGCGTTAAAGACAAAATTGCAAAAATTTTGCTTTCTTCACCGTCATGCCTGCTCGCCAGACTTCCTCTGCCCCAGACCCGATCGATGCCTTGTTATCTGCCCATGGACTGCGCCGCACGGTGGCGGCACGGCGCGTATTGGGCTGGCTATTAGCGCATCCAGATACCAGCTACACCCATCCCCAGTTGCAGATCGCCTTGCAGGCCGATGGCAGCACCGACGGTGTGGCCCTGGATCGTGTCACGCTCTACCGATTGATCGACCGATTGACGCAGGTCGGGCTGTTGTTATGCAGGGTGGATGCCCGGCGCGTGCGCCGCTACCAGGCGATGCCCATCAGCGTTCACGCCTTGCCGCACTTTGAATGCCAAAGCTGCCACCGTGACAGCCCCTTAAGCGGTACGTTGCAAGGCAACGCACAGGATTTGGAAGTGGCCGCACAAAGCGCCCTGCAAGCGCTCAAAGCCTTGGGCTATCAGGGCCTTAGCTGGGACCTGGCCGTGCGTGGCGTGTGTGCCGATTGCGCCACGGCCTGCGCCATCACACCACGGGCTGATGCCTGCACTGGGCCAGTCGCGGTTTGATCCATTCCGTTCCGTTCCGTTCCATTCCGTTCCATTCCGTTCCATTCCGTTCACTTCGCAACGTTCAGCCATCAATCATCGATCCATTGGTATGAAAATTGGGCCAATGATTTCACTGGATTCAGTTTGAGGCGCAAGGCATTGCCCCCAAGACCAGCCGTGCCCATGAGAACCTTAGTCGCCAAGGAGCAAGTCACCATGTCTCGAATAGATTGTCCCAGTAGGACGCAGTGGGCCGTCAGGTGGATGCTGCTTTGTGCGGTGTGGCTGACACTGGTGACATCACCCGCCAGGGCTGCACTGCCTGAGGTTTTGACCCAGTTTTATTTGTACGACAGCCCGCTGACCAAAGTGTTTTTTGTGGCGAACGGCACTACCTACGACCCGATCAAAGACCGCTGGAAGTCTTATTTGCGGCGTTCCACTTCGACCTTCAAAGAGGTTTCTCGCGCTGGTTTGTTGGCGGGCCTCAAACCCGGCGTGCTGGTGCTGGCATCAGCCGTGCTGCTAGACGACGCTGAGCGCGAAGCGGTTGAACGCTTTACAGCCTCTGGCGGCAGCCTGCTGCTAACCTGGGGCACGGGTGCACGCAACGCCCAGGGCCAATGGATGGGCTATTCTTTTATTGAGAAATTGCTGGACATGAAGGTCACCGGCAAAGTGAACATTGACTCCAACGAACGCTTCCTCAATCCCTTTGGTGACGGCCCCTTGTCGTGGTCACTGCCTGCTGGCGAGCGTATTTTTTTGGGCGAGATCGCCGAGACACCCCTGCGGGTGGACTCTGCCCACTTAGCCGCCCGCTACTTTGACTGGATGCGTGCACCCAAACCTAAAAACTCCAACGGCGCGGTGGCATTCCTTGAACACAATGGGTCAAGGCGGGTGTATCTGGGGTTTTCTGAGGCCAGTTGGGACTATGACGAGCGCCTGCGGCTGCCCAAGCTGCTGGACAGCATCATGGTGTGGCTGCAACATGTACCCGCTGTCAGCAAAGCTGCTTGGCCCAATGGCAACGTTTCAGCACAATTGTTGGAGATGGACACCGAGGCCAAATTTGCCAATGCCCTTAACTTTGCAGCAGAGCTGGATCAGGCCAAAATTCGTGGCACTTTTTATTGCCTGACCAGTGTGGCCAAAGACAACCGCGATGTATTGCAAAAACTCTCGACCAAACACGAGATCGGTTACCACGCCGAGGTTCACTATGGTTTCAAGGGCAAGCCTGAGGAGATCCAAAAGGACAGACTGAACACCATGATCGGCGACATGAAAGGTGTCATGGGTGTGAGGTTTTTACCCACCGTCACGGGGTTTCGGGCACCAACAGAGTCCTGGGATGCCACCACTGAGAAATTGTTGCGTCAGTTGGGCATTCACCACCATGTGGCAGACCCCGGGTCCTCAGAGTCGCGCGTGCCTTTCTTTTCGATGTCAGAGCCTGACCTGGATGTCGAAGAGGCCATCGTTGTCATGCCCAGAACGCAGATGGATGATTTGAACTACCTGGGCCTCAAACTGGATGTGGACAGGGCATCGGCGTTGATCATGCTGGACTTTGACTACCTGCACGAGACCGGTGCCTTGGGCGTGTTGTCGGTGCATTCGCAAAACTACGGTGCGGACGGCCTGATGGCTAGGCTAACCCCCCCTTACGTCAAACGTCTCGAAAAATACCGTCAGGACGTATGGGCCGCATCAGGCCAAGAGATCGCCGATTGGTGGCGGGCCAGGGCGCGGGTAGCCTTTCAACCCGGGCCATTGATAGGCGGCAGGTTTACCTTTGCCGTTCTGGCCCCAGGCCAAGTTAAAGGTTTGGCCATGGTCGTGACGCATCCCGCCCAAGATGCCATCGTCAAGCGTGTCGTGGCAGCCTCTGAGGGCATACCCGTGCCTGAGCTGGTGCATCTCGACTCCTGGCGATCGATTTTGATTTTCAGAAACGAGCTGAAGATCGGCAGCTACAGTTACTTTTTGGAGTTTTAAGTGAGCGGCAGCATTCGACTGACGCACCAATGACGCGCCAATGACGCGCCAATACCACGATAATCCCGCGCCCTTTCTGTCCAATCGCACCACACCATGGCCCAATACGTCTTTTCATTGAACCACGTCGGCAAAATCGTTCCGCCCAAGCGGCACATTCTCAAAGACATTTCACTCAGTTTTTTCCCTGGTGCCAAGATCGGCGTGCTGGGCACCAATGGCTCCGGCAAATCGACCTTGCTGCGGATCATGGCCGGTGTTGACCGTGAGATTGAGGGCGAGGCCCTTCCCATGACGGGCTTGAACATCGGCTATCTGCCGCAAGAGCCACAGCTTGACCCCAGCCAGACTGTTCGCGAAAGCATCGAGGCCGGCATGGGCAAATTGCTTGCCGCCAAGGCGCGCCTTGAAGAGGTCTATATCGCTTATGGCGACGCTGACGCTGACTTTGACAAACTGGCCGCAGAGCAAGCCGAGCTTGAGGCCATCATTGCCAGCGCAGGTACCGACTCTGAGCACCAACTGGAGATCGCCGCAGATGCCCTGCGACTGCCCCCATGGGATGCCCGCATCGGGGTGTTGTCGGGCGGAGAAAAGCGTCGCGTTGCCCTGTGCAGCCTGTTGTTGTCGCACCCAGACATGCTGCTGCTGGATGAACCCACCAACCATCTTGATGCAGAGTCGGTCGATTGGCTGGAGCAGTTTTTGCAGCGTTATGCTGGCACGGTGGTGGCCATTACCCATGACCGTTACTTTTTGGACAATGCGGCCGAGTGGATTCTGGAGCTGGATCGCGGGGTGGGCATCCCCTACAAAGGCAATTACAGCGCCTGGATGGAGCAAAAACAAGAGCGTCTGGCACAAGAACAAAAAGGCGAAGAGTCTCGCGCCAAAGCGCTCAAAAAAGAGCTGGAATGGTCCCGCCAAAACCCCAAGGCCCGCCAGGCCAAGAGCAAGGCCCGTCTGGCGCGCTTTGAGGAACTGTCTGACTTTGAGTACCAAAAACGCAATGAAACCAATGAGATTTTTATCCCAGTAGCCGACCGTCTGGGCAATGAAGTCATTGAGTTTTGCGGTGTCAGCAAGTCTTTTGGCGACCGTATTCTGATCGATAACCTGAGCTTCAAAGTGCCTGCGGGTGCCATCGTGGGCATCATCGGCCCCAACGGTGCAGGCAAATCGACCTTGTTTCGCATGATCTCTGGGCAGCAACAGCCCGACAGTGGCCAAGTTAAGGTGGGTACAACCGTCAAAATGGCCTTTGTTGATCAACATCGTGACGATTTGGCCAACGAAAAAACCGTCTGGGAAGACGTCTCTGGTGGACTGGACATGCTCAACATCGGGCGGTTTACCATGGCCAGCCGTGCCTATTGCGGACGATTTAACTTCAATGGTGCCGACCAGCAAAAGCGCGTGGGCATGTTGTCAGGTGGCGAACGGGGTCGCTTGCACCTGGCTAAAACCCTGATAGCAGGCGGCAACGTCCTCATGCTGGACGAACCGTCTAACGACCTGGATGTTGAGACCTTGCGTGCCCTTGAAGATGCTCTGCTTGAGTTTGCCGGTTCCATCATGGTGATCAGCCATGACCGCTGGTTTTTGGACCGTATCGCTACCCACATTCTGGCCTGCGAAGGCAATAGTCAATGGACTTTTTACGACGGCAATTACCATGACTATGAGGCCGACAAGCGCCGCCGACTGGGCGAAGAAGGTGCCAAGCCCAAACGGATGCGATTTAAAGCGCTCAAGTAATTGCGTCGGCTGTGTTGTCCGCAACTGATGAGCAACACAAGCCAGTGTCCACTTTGCAACCCTAACCTCATTGCAAGTTTCGATGCCCGTCACTGAAGCGCCCTACCGCCACGATGCCTTGCTCAGAACCGTCCTGAATCAGGCATCGCGTGAGGGCGATGCCATGCTGTCAGCGGTCTTGCTTCTGGCACGTCATTCTCTCTATGACGATCTCAAGCGATCTCATTCGTCGCATGATCGGGTGCAGCCAGAGCGACACATTCAGTGGATCGATGACAACGCCAGGCCGTTAAGTCAGCGTTTTTCTGCGGTTTTGCAAGAGTCCTTTCAACACATTTGCGACGGCGACTCTCCACCGTCAGAGATGGCTGCGTTCGCTCCCAGCCTAGAACAATTGGCACAGATGGACCCGTCACAGCTTCAAGAGCGGGTGGAACTGGCCAAAGCCTTACACCGTGTTTTGCAGACTGTCGCCAAGCTATTGCCCAGTCTGGATGCTGGCATCTGCGCCTTACTGGGGGTTGGTCGTATCCAACCCATGCAAAACCCCCTGCACCCCCAGCATTTCCTCAGCGCATTGCAGTCCTTGTGGGTATCCATGGCCGTCCCCGCTGCGATCTGTGCCCTTTGCATCAGGCACTTGGAGCCGGTGTGGGGCAAATCCTTGACAACGCTTTATTCTGCCTTGATGCACAACCTGCATCGTCATGGCATCCTGGCAACGGGGACATCGGCCCTGCCACCTGCGAGATCGTTTACCCCCCCCCCCGTGCCAAGTCGGTCGGGGTCACGCAAAGACAGTTTTCTGACGCTAGAGCGTTTGCGCGGACTCTTGGCCAGAGAGCTGGACACTGTGCAGGCCATTCCATGCGAAGGGGATGTATCGCTGGCTTCATTTGACGCGCAGTTCTCACGAGAATTTGAGTCCGGTTATGCACCTGATGCCGTGGCATCTTCTGACGACGCGCCCCAAGCCAGCTTTGCCGCTACACAGCCCTCTGCATTTGTCTCTACAAGACCTTCTTCACTCGCCTTGTTCACAGATGCCGCGGGCACAGAGCAGCGACCTGCACTCCCTGGCGACACTGCACCCTCTTTGCACCAACAATTACAGAGCCGTTGTCGCACTTTGGGGCAACAGATCAGTCTGGACGTGGTGTCACTGATGGTGGATCAACTGGTCCACGACTTGCGTTTGCTTGAGCCTGTGCGGCGCGTCATTCAGGACCTTTTGCCTGCCTTGTTGCACTTGGCTCTGGCGGATCTCCGTTTTTGGAGTGACCGGCAGCACCCTGCATTCAAACTTCTGCTTGAAATCACACAGCGGGGACTGGCCTTCGGATCGACCAACGAGGCTGAATTTGGCACTTTTTTGATGGCGCTCCACCGCAACATCACCCCCCTGATCGGTCAGCCCGTCAGCAATGTTCAGCCGTTTGACTTGGCGCTTAGTCGCCTTAAAACCCTGTGGCAGGACTTACCCGAGCAAACGGGCCAAATCAGTCACGTGGTCAATGCCGTGCAAGCCTTGCAGCGCGCCGAAGAACGCAACCTGTTAGCCGAGCAAATGGTCGCAGCGATGGAGCTGATGCCTGAGATGCAGCAGGTGCCCTCAGACGTGGCCGAGTTTTTATGTGGCCCCTGGGCACAGGTCATGGCGTTTGCCGAGATCAACAGCGACGGCAGCACCGAAGACCCCGGCCAATACAAAGACCTGGTCAATGCCCTGCTGTGGAGCGCCCAGCCTGATCTGACCCGCCAAAACGTGGCCACACTGACCAAACTGGTTCCCAGATTGCTGTCCAGACTGCGCCGGGGGCTTGGTCTGATCGACTACCCATCCGTCAAAACCAGCTTGTTTTTTGATGTGCTGATGAAGCTGCATCAACAGGCCTTTCAGCCACCTGAGACATCGAGCACACAGCATCATCCGGTCCCATCAGGCAGCCAATTTGGCAATCAAGACCATTGGGTGGCCCCTACGGAGGTCAAAGCCTCCGGGTTTATGGACCTGCCTGATGATGCGGACACACCGCAGTCCCCTGGCCCACACGCGACGGCATCTGATGCCGAAAGCCCCCATACCTACGGCCCCCAGCCTCTTGAAACCCTCGTGTGCAATACCCCGGGGGTTTCTCTGGTCGTGGGGGCTTGGGTTGAACTGCAACACAAAAATGTGTGGCGACGCACCCAATTGACATGGATCAGTCCCAAGGGCACGATGTACCTGTTTGCCAATGTATTGGGGCAAACGCAGTCGATGACGCAGCGATCGCTCAACAAAATGCTGGCCACCGGCGCATTGCGTGTGGTGTGTGGACAGCCTATGCTGGACAGTGCGCTGGATGCTGTCACACAACAGGCCCTGCAAAACAGCCTCTCAGACCGATAATTTTGTGGCATTTTTGCAAAAATAACAACATTTGGCCAAGGGGGTCTAAACAGTGACCTGCAAACGGTACTTGGGGTAACTTCGGTTGCCCTAGGTTAGTAGAAAAATAAGTTAAATACCTTATATTTTTCATAAAATTGACGATGATGCACGTCTTTATTGCACAGGCCGCTATGATTTTTTATTTTATTTAGTATTTAATTTATTTTTATATGTTAACTCCCCCCACTCCACCTATCTTGCCCCCTGATGAAAACCATTTGATTTTGGAGCGTCGCAGCAAGCTAGGTGTGCTGCGTCAGGCGCAGCGCGACGGTCATGACGTTGCTTTTCCCAATGATTTCAAGCCTTCTGACCACGCAGCAGACCTGTTGGCCGCCCATGCCGATCTAAGCCCCGAATCCCTGCACGCCCTGGGTCGAACCGTCAAAGTTGCCGGTCGCATGATGCAAAAGCGCGTCATGGGCAAGGCCAGCTTTGCCAGTTTGCAAGACGAGAGTGGTCGCATTCAGATTTACGTCAAAGGCGACGATGTGGGCGTGGATGTCTATGCAGCCTTCAAGCATTGGGACTTGGGCGACATCATCGCCGCAGAGGGTCTGGTGTTCAAAACCAAAACCGGCGAGTTGTCCATTCACGCCAGTTGCATTCGCCTGCTGACCAAAAGCCTGCGCCCCATACCTGACAAATTTTGCGGCATGGCCGACCAAGAAGCCAAATACCGCCAGCGTTACCTTGACCTGATGACCGACGAGACGGTGCGACAACGCTTTGTGATGCGAAGCAAAACCCTGGGCCAGTTGCGCGACTTTATGGTTTCGCACGGCTTTTTGGAAGTTGAAACCCCCATGCTGCACCCCATCCCGGGGGGGGCCAATGCCCGGCCTTTTGAGACCCACCACAATGCGCTGGACCAGCCCATGTTTTTGCGCATTGCCCCCGAGCTTTACTTAAAGCGTCTGCTGGTGGGCGGCTTTGAACGGGTGTTTGAAATCAACCGCAGCTTTCGCAATGAAGGCATCAGTGTTCGGCATAACCCCGAGTTCACCATGATGGAGTTTTATGCCGCCTACTGGAACTACCAGGACGTGATGACTTTTACGGAGTCGCTGATCCAAGACACCGCCCAAAATGCGCTGGGCACTTTGCACGTCAGCTACGGCGGTCGCCCAATCGACCTGTCTGCGCCCTTTGCCCGCTTGTCCCTCCGCGAGGCCATCGTCAAATTTACCGAGGCCGGCCAGCGTGTGGACGATGCGCAGTGGCTGATCAGCGCGCTGCACGGTGAGGGACTGAGCGAAACTAAACACCATTTATCAGAGCGCAGCCTGGCAGGCCTGCAAGTGCTGTACTTTGAAGAGATGGTTGAGGAGCACCTTTGGCAACCCACCTTTATTTGCGATCATCCGGTCGAAATATCGCCTCTGGCACGCGCCAGCGACAGCCGGCCTGGCGTGGCCGAGCGCTTTGAGCTTTACATCATGGGCCGTGAGCTTGCCAATGGCTTTAGCGAATTGAATGATGCAGAGGAGCAAGCAGCACGCTTTCAATCGCAGGTGGCTGCCAAAGACCGTGGCGACTTTGAGGCCATGTACTATGACCATGATTTTGTGCGGGCGCTTGAGTACGGCATGCCCCCTGCCGGCGGTTGTGGTGTGGGCATTGACCGGTTGATGATGCTGCTGACCGACAGTCCCAGCATCCGCGATGTCCTCTTGTTTCCGGCCATGCGACGGGAGTCTGTACCCATCGCCGGTATCACACCTTGAATTTCAGAATCGGTGAAGGCTGGGACATCCACCCCCTGGTGGCTGGCAGGCCTTTGATCCTGGGCGGTGTGCATGTGCCCTACCACTTGGGGCTGATGGGGCATTCTGATGCCGATGTGCTGCTGCACGCCATCACCGATGCCCTGCTGGGGGCCGCCGCTTTGGGCGACATCGGGACGCATTTCCCGGACACGGATGATCGCTTCAAGGGCGCAGACTCTGGCAACCTGTTGGCTCAGGCCGCCATGCGTGTTCGCGCCGCAGGGTTTGAAATCAACAACCTGGACAGCACCCTCATTGCGCAGGCCCCCAAACTGATGCCCCATCTGCCGGCTATGCGCCAAAGCATTGCCCACATTCTGGGCATCCACCCCGATCAGATCAACGTCAAGGCCAAAACCGCCGAAAAGATGGGACCGGTTGGCCAAGGGCAGGCCATCGAGGCCCGGGCTGTTGTCTTGTTGATCAGGAATCGGGAAACCGACCACAGAATGCGCGGGCAGTCAGACAGCGGCGTTGCATCAGTTCTGACATGATGGGATGCGTTTGATTTCTGCTGCCCACATCAGCATTTCAAGCTGAGTCTCAAGGCGAATGACGCGCTCAGTCAGATTTTCAATTTTCATCTGTTGGGACTTGACGACCTCGGACTGCGACTTGATTTTGTCTTCCAGCTTGATCATGGATGCCAGTGCATCCCAAATTTTGCCAGTGATGCTCACGGTACAGATACCGTTGTTTTGGCGTGATTTGCTTCCATCGCGGCGATTCGCAGATTGCTTTGATTGACAAAGTCCAACACATCGTCAATCGCCAATGCAGCGCTGTTAGCAGCCTGTCTGGCCGCATCGGCTAACGCCCCCAACTCACTATCATCAGACTGGGCTGAATACGCAAATGCCCCGCGACGCATCAGCTCTGACAGAGGGATGTCAAGTGACCGTGCTTTTTCGGCAATTTTGCGTTTATCCTCAGGTGCGATTTGCACCACGACTCTGTGACTGGCAAGCTGCATGATAAATGTCCAAGGTGGGATTGATGTAATTGATATGATTGATGTACATAGCCATGTACATTATAAAGGTGGCCCCAAAAATTTTGCCTAGAGGATTTGCCCCGTGCTTTCCTAAAATATGCATCCATATTCTTATCAAGAGTACCCCCTTGCCACCCATCCAATATGACACCCCCGCCCCCACATTGGAAGATGTCTGGCGCATGTTTCAAGAAAATGCCAGGCAGTCCCAGGAGGACTACCGCGTGATGAAGGAACGTTCTGCCGTTCTGAGCAAACAACTGGGTGACCTGGGCAACCCGTTGGGCGAATTCGTCGAACACGCCGTCAACTTAGCATGTGGTGTACTTGTTTCAGGGCAAATCATTGATCTTGTTTGAAAATCTGACCAATGCATGGACACACCGAGGGCTGATTGCCTGGCTGCTGTGGCCCCTGTCAGTGGTGTATGGTGTGCTGGTGCGTGTGCGCCGCGCCCTGTACCGATGGGGCTACCTGGGCTGTGAACGTGTGGATGTGCCGGTGGTCGTGGTGGGCAATGTGGTGGCTGGCGGGGCCGGCAAAACCCCTTTGGTCATTGCCCTGGTGCAGCATTTGCAGGAACGAGGCATCACGGTTGGCGTGGTTTCACGCGGTTTTGGAAGGCACAGCCGTGTGTGCAAACAAGTCACCTCCACCAGTGTGGCCGCCGATGTGGGCGATGAACCGCTGTTGATTTACCGACGCACATCGGCCCCTGTGATGGTGGCTGCATCGCGCATTCAGGCTGCCCGCCAACTGCTGTCCAGCTTTCCGGACACCCAGATCATTCTGTGTGACGATGGTCTGCAACACTTGGGCCTGCATCGTGACCTTGAAATCATCGTCTTTGACGACCGTGGAACCGGCAATGGTTTTTTGCTACCGGCAGGCCCTCTGCGTGAGCCTTGGCCTCGTGGCTGTGACCTGGTTTTGCACACGGGTTCAAGCCCTGCCTTTGCGGGCTTTAGGGCCAAGCGCGCTTTGGCTGATGATGCCGTGATGGCCGACGGCAGCCGAGTGTTGCTAGCGCAATGGGTTCTTGACCCACCTCACACCGCCAAGCCCTTGATGGCTGTTGCCGCGATTGCCCGGCCAGAGGCTTTTTTTGCCATGTTGAAAGACCGTGGTTTGCCACTGGAACGCACGGTGGCACTGGCAGACCACGATGATTTCAGCCATTGGACAGACTTGCACTGCGAGCACTACTGCGTTTTTTGCACTGAAAAGGATGCCGTCAAATTGTGGCCATTGCAGCCTGACGCGCTGGCTCTGCCGCTTGTTTTTGAGCCTGAGCCTGCATTTTGGACAGCGTTTGATCTGCATATCCAACGGCTAGGGTGATGACCTTAACCGGTCTTTAACATCAAAATTCATAGCAAGCCGGATTTTGCCATACTATCAAATTAGTAGCTTGTTGATTTTTAATAATATTTTTGAGGCTGTTTTCAAATTTGCGTTTTGTTGTGCCATAAAATTATGTTGTGCCA
>CAIJOK010000122.1 GCA_903822205.1 uncultured beta proteobacterium
ACATACAAGGTCGTGCTGTGTACGCAATCCATGCCAAAGTTGTCAAAACGCGGTCTGTAACCCCCGCAGATGTGGAGTTTTTGCGACTTTTCCATTCCTATCATCACTTTTGACGCATCATGTTCAGCGCTGTATGTCAACGTGAGACACCACCCGATTCACTCGCTACAACGGCGTGGAATTTTTGTTGGCCGCTGGTCGTGACCTTGAACAGCGACGAAATCAATGCCAAATAGAAAGCTGCCCCAATCGCTTTGCCAGCACCGCTGCCATCACATCTCTCAAGACAAGCGACACAAATTCACTTTTGTGTATGACAATCCAAAAACGTTCATCGTAACGGTCTCGCGAGACTGCGCATTTTTTCTGGCAGACTTTGACCCCCCTCACTGAAGGTACACCCACCATGAGTCACCCTACCATTTCTTTGTTTGATCGTTTGTTCAGGGGCACAGAATTGAGCCGTCGCATGGCCGCACTTGAGGCCGAGCTGAAGGTTCGTACGGATGTCATGAACCTGACCTCCATCGTGTCAGAGTCCGATAAAAAAGGCGACATTACCAGCATCAACGACAAGTTCATCCAGGTGTCCAAATACAGCCGCCACGAGCTGGTCGGCCACCCCCACAGCACCACCCGCCATCCTGATATGCCGCGTGAGACCTTCAGGCAAATGTGGGCCACCATTGGGCACGGCGAGATGTTTCGCGGCATCATCAAAAATCGCGCCAAAGACGGTACGCCCTATTACGTCGATGCCGTGATAGCGCCCATTTTGGGCGACAACGGCAAGCCCCTGAAATACTTGGGGGTGCGTTATGACATCACCGAGGCTGAGACTGAGCGGCAAAACAGTCGCGCCATTTTGGCGGCCATCGATACCAATTACGCCATGATTGAATTTGATTTGGGCGGTTACGTGCGACACGCCAACGCCAATCTACTGAAGATCATGGGCTACACCAGCGCTGAACTGGTTGGCAAACACCACCGCGTTCTGGTTGCCCCTGCCTACGCCGCCAGCCCTGCTTACGCACAGTTTTGGGTCCATCTCAACGCCGGAAAGCCGCAGCAGGAGACCTTCCACCGCGTGGACAAAAAGGGGGGCGATGTCTGGCTTCAGGCCGTCTATAGCCCTGTGACCGACGAAATGGGGCGTGTGCTCAAAATCGTCAAAATTGCCACCGACGTGACCGCTGAGTACCAAGCCAACGCCATGTTGCGCACCGCTGTCGATGAGTCTTTGGCCGTGATCGCCGCAGCCCGTGAGGGTGACCTGACCCAGCGTGTCGATTTGACTGGCAAAAGTGGTCCGATAGCGGCCCTGAGCGCGGGCCTAAACAGCCTGCTGGAGACAACGGTTGAGGCCTTTGCCGATGTGGGGCGTATTCTGAGTGGTTTGTCTGTAGGTGACTTAAGCCAGCGCATCACCCGCGCTTATTCCGGCACCTTCAACCAACTCAAGCAAGATGCCAATGATTCCACCCAAAAACTGACCTATGTGATCGAAGACATGGCCCGAATGCTGGAGGGGCTGGCCGCAGGTGATCTGACACAGCGCATCACCCGCCCCATGCTGGGGGCGTTTGACCGCGTCAAGATCGATGCCAATACCAGTTTTGACAAACTGACCGGCATCATTGACGACGTTCGTGCTGCAGCCGATGCCCTGACGGGTGCGGCCAACCAGGTGTCTGCCACTGCACAAAGCCTGTCCCAGGCCGCCAGCGAACAAGCCGCCAGCGTCGAGCAGACCACCTCGCAGATCGATGTGATGTCAGCTTCCATCACGCAAAACAGCGACAACGCCCGTGTGACCGACGGCATGGCCACCAAAACCACCCGCGAGGCTGTCGATGGCGGCAGCGCCGTCAGCCAGACCGTGACGGCCATGAAGCAGATCGCCGCCAAAATTGGCATCGTTGACGACATTGCGTACCAGACCAATCTGCTGGCACTCAATGCAGCGATCGAGGCCGCCAGGGCAGGTGAGCACGGCAAGGGGTTTGCGGTCGTGGCCGCCGAGGTTCGAAAACTGGCCGAGCGCAGCCAGGAAGCCGCCAAAGAGATCGGCACACTGGCCAGCAGCAGCGTCACCACGGCCGAGCGTGCCGGCAAACTGCTTGAAGAGATCGTCCCCAGCATTCAAAAAACCAGCGAACTGGTGCAAGAGATAGCTGCTGCCAGCGCCGAGCAGAGCGAGTCCGTCATCCAGATCGGCGGTGCGATGGGGCAGCTTAGCCAGGCCACCCAGCAAAATGCTTCAGCGTCCGAACAACTGGCCGCCACCAGCGAAGAACTGTCCGGGCAGGCCGAGCAACTGCAACAATCGGTCGCATTCTTCGATCTGGGCGGGGCTACTGAGGCCATGGCTGATCGCCACGCCTTGCCCGCCAGTGGCCGTCGCCCTACAGCCCCCCTGATAGCCGCGCCCGTGCGCATGGGTGATAAAGGCAATTTCAAGCCCTACTGAGCAAGGTTTGCATTGGCCACTCTCCACTTTAGCGACCGGGACTTTAAGCGGGTCTGCACCCTCATGTACGCAGCCGCCGGACTGTCCTTCAACGACTCCAAAAAATCGCTCATTCAGTCGCGTTTGTCATTGCGCATCCAGCGTCTGGGCATTGGCAGTTTCAGCGACTACATCGCCATCCTTGAAGATGAATCGCAGGCCGCTGAGTTTCAGATGGCGGTGGACTTGCTGACCACCAACGAAACCTATTTTTTTAGAGAGCCCAAGCACTACGATGTGTTGGAGCAAGAGCTGTCCAACCGCAAGACCAAAACCAAGACCAATACCAATACCAATACCCCGATAGCCGTTTGGAGTGCAGCATCGTCGTTTGGTGACGAGGCCTACAGCACCGCCATGCTGTTGTCAGATATGCAGATGCAGGGGCGCATCGGGCCGGACTGGTCTATTTTGGCCACCGACATCAGTCACCGTGTGCTGCTCAGCGCCAAAGAAGCCGTTTATCCGCAAGACCGGCTGCGGGCGGTGTCGCCAGAACGACTGCGCCGCTATTGCCTGCGCGGCGAAGGCGCATCTGATGGCCAGGTTATGCTGCATGACAAAATTCGCAGTCGGGTCCAATTTGGCCGTCTTAACCTGTGTCAGCCATTTGATGGCTTGGGAATGTTTGACGTGATTTTTTTGCGCAATGTGTTGATTTACTTTGATGCACCAACCAAAATAGCTGTTGTGGACCGGGTGTTGGCCTGTTTAAAGCCGGGAGGGCTGTTCTTTTTGGGAACCGCAGAAGGCCGCGTCAACTGCCTGACCCCGCTGCAAGCCATTCAGCCGGGTGCTTTTTGCAAGCCATGACAGCCACCTTGATCACCACCTTGATCACCACCTTGATCACCACCTTGATCACCACTTTGCTCACCAATTCGATAACCGGTTATATAGCGACATCGGCAACCCTGTCGCTGGCCTGTGGACGGAGGACACTGAGGGCGTGTTGTGTCCTTGTATGACCTGATGCCCGGCCAAGTTGCCTTAGGCAAGGCCGGAGACCAGCTCAAAACCCTGCTGGGGTCGTGTGTGAGTGTGATACTGACCGACCCCCGCCGCACTGTGGGGGCGATGTGCCACATCGTGCATGTGGGTCACCCCAATGCAGCCAACCACCAAAACACCGCCTACGGCAATGTTGCCATGGCCGAAATGGCACGGCTGCTCTACACCGCAGGCTTTGCACTGCGTAGCTGTGAGGCCTTCGTGGCCGGCGGCGGCAATATGTTTCCTAAGCTCTTTGCCCATCACCACGTGGGGGCCGCCAATGCCGACTGGGCGCTGGACTATTTGGCACACCACCACATCCGAATTGTCAAACAAGACGTGGGCGGTTACGGTTATCGCCGGCTGAGCTGGACTGTCGGGCCAACAGACCCGCATATCGAACTGACCTCTTCAAAATAAGGAATTTTCATGGTCGTCAAAGTTTTTGTAGTGGATGACTCCGCCATCGTGCGACAGGCTTTGGCGCATATGCTCGCTGACAACCCTGAGATCATGCTAGTTGGCAGTGCCCCCAACCCCCTGCTAGCCATGGAGGCCATCCGCAAAACTCAGCCCGATGTCTTGCTGCTGGACATCGAAATGCCAGGCATGGACGGCCTGACTTTTTTGCGCCAGATCATGGCCGACAAGCCCATTCCCACGGTCATTTGCTCTACCCTGTCCAAAGAGGGCAGCAAAGTTGCGCTTGAGGCCCTGTCCGCTGGTGCCATTGCCGTCCTGGGCAAGCCCAAACTGGGTCTGAAGCAGCACCTGGATGACTCGCGTCACGAGATGATTCAGGTGCTTAAAACAGCCGCCAAAGCCAGGCCCCGCGTCAAAGGCGCGAGTGTCGTCTTGTCATCCAGGGCAACAACGACGGGCACGACACCCCATACGGCCTCGTCCACTGCGGTAGTGCATGCCCCCATTTTGCAGGGGGTGCATGCCTTTGCCATGAATAAACCCATCGTGATCGGCAGCTCAACCGGGGGTACGCAGGCGCTTGAGCTGGTGCTGACCAGTCTGCCCGCCGATGCCCCCGGGATAGCCATCACCCAGCACATGCCCGAAAAATTTACCGCCATGTACGCCCAGCGTCTCAACGGCATCTGCGACATGAATGTGCGCGAGGCCAGAGACGGCGACCGCTTGGAGCGCGGCGTGGCCTTGATTGCACCCGGGGGTCTGCACATGCAGCTTCAAAAGAATGGCGGGCAGTATTACGTCAAGGTGGTCGACGGCCCGCCAGTCAATCGCCACAAACCGTCCGTCGATGTGTTGTTCAAGTCAGCATCCGAATGCGCCGGCCGCGATGTGTTGGGCATCATCATGACCGGCATGGGCGACGATGGTGCCAGGGGCATGAAGGTCATGCACGACGGTGGCGCTCGCACCATCGCCCAAAATGAGGAAACCTGTGTGGTCTTTGGCATGCCCAAAGAGGCCATCAAATTGGCGGCAGTCGATGAGGTTTTGCCTTTGGAGAGCATGGCTCGCGCCATTTTGCAGTTTGATTCACGGGCTTGATCGGGCATTGACCGATCACCTGTCTATGAAGATCGACACCACCCAGGCTGAAGACATCCCTTACCGCGAGATCAACCGTGGCGCGCCGGCCCGCTCGGTCGCATCCCGCAGCAAGGGGTTTGTACTGACGCATCCAGCCCATCTGCTGGCCTTGGGCGTAGGCTCAGGTTTAAGTCCGGTTGCGCCAGGCACCATGGGCACCCTGTGGGCCTGGGGGTGGTTTGTCTGGCTGCAAGACTACGTATCGCCTTTTCAATGGGGGTGGGTGATAGCAGTCAGCATTCCGGTGGGGGTGTGGGCCTGTGGCGTGACCGCCAGGCACTTGGGTCTCACCGACCCCGGCTGCATTGTGTGGGACGAGATCGCGGCTTTTTGGCTGGTGCTGTGGCTGGTTTGTCCGGCAGGTGTGGGTGAACAGTTGGCCGCGTTTTTGCTGTTTCGTTTTTTTGATGCGGCAAAACCAGGACCAGTCAAGTGGGCAGATTCGTTGTACCACGACATTGACTTGGGCAAAGACCCCAGCGCGTACCTCAAAGCCGGCTGGGGCATCATGCTGGATGACTTGGTTGCGGCCTGTTGCACCCTGATGGTGATGGCGCTATGGCGAGCGCTACCCGGTCTGCCGTTTTTGTCCTATTTGCCCGATCTGGTCGATCTGGTCGATCTAATCGATCTGCCCCATCTGATCGCCATAATTCAAACTTTGGCGACCCCGATCACACGCATGATGCCTTAACACACTCACTGATTGTGGGACGAAACAAAATGCCGCCACCAAAGTGGCTTTGGCGCAAACTTTCATGGACATGCGTGTCGTTTGCTCACCCAAAAACGAGCAAGATTGATCATCCCACCCACACAAGGATTTGCTATGCCCATTTATGAATATGCCTGTCACGACTGCGGCCAGCAGTTTGAAGTTTTTGTACGCTCCAACACAGTCCCGGAATGTCCGAACTGCCATTCAAAGGAACTGGAAAAACAGTTGTCTGTTTTTGCAACCAACGCCCCATCGTCTGCCACACCACCGATGGCCTCCAGTCAGTGCAGTTCATGTCCCAATTTTGGTGGAGCAGCCGGTTGCGGGATGTCCGGCTGACTTGAAGAATGATCGTCCGATGACTGTACAGCCCCCCTCCCCCTCCCCACCACCCACGGCTGACTCAAGCGCGCCCCCCTGGCGGACGGCCTTTTTGGTCTATCTTGATCCAGCCGCGCTGCGCATGCTGGTTCTTGGCTTTTCGGCGGGTCTGCCCTTGTTGCTGGTGCTGGGCACACTGAGCTTTTGGCTGCGAGAGGCCGGCATCGACCGAACCACCATCGGCTACCTTAGCTGGGTGGGACTGGCCTACGCCCTGAAATGGATGTGGGCACCGCTCGTTGACCGTCTGCCCATTCCGGTGCTCACTGCCCTGTTGGGGCGCAGGCGCAGTTGGCTTTTGGTGTCTCAATGGGCCATTGTGCTGGGCCTGGTCGCCATGTCGTTCAATGACCCTCAAGTGGCCTTACCCCCTGTGGTGTGGGGCGCTCTGGCTGTGGCCTTTGGGTCGGCCACCCAGGATATCGCGCTGGATGCCTTTCGCATTGAGTCAGCCGACGCTTGCCGGCAGCCGGCGCTGGCTGCGGCCTACCAGACGGGCTACCGCTTGGCCATGATCTGGGCTGGGGCAGGGGTCTTGTGGGTTGCGGCCGCAGCCCAGACACTGCCAGCGGGCATCTACCAGCACAGCGCCTGGCAAACGGCCTATCTGGTGATGGCCCTCAGCATGGCCCCCGGCATGGCCATGGTGCTTGGGTCTGACGAGCCTTTGGGACGTACCATGCCGCCAGCCAGGGGGGTGGTGGACTGGCTGCACGGTGCGCTGATCGCCCCCATTGCCGACTTTGTGTGCCGCTACCGTTGGCAAGCAGCGACCATCCTGGCGCTGATCGCCGTGTATCGCATCAGCGACGTGGTGATGGGCATCATGGCCAATCCCTTTTATGTGGATATGGGCTACACCAAGGCCGAGGTGGCTGCCGTGACCAAAGTTTTTGGGGTCATCATGACCCTGCTGGGGGCTTTTGTGGGGGGAGTTCTGGCCATGCGGCTGGGTGTCATGCGGGTGCTCATGATGGGGGCGGTGCTGAGTGCGGCCAGCAATGTGCTGTTTGCCATGCTAAGCACACGCGGTCACGATGTGAGCAGCCTGATCCTGGTGATTTCTATCGATAACCTGTCTAGCGGCATTGCGTCTGCGGCTTTTATCGGCTATTTGTCAAGTCTGACCAATGTGCAGTATTCGGCCACGCAATACGCGCTGTTTAGCTCGATGATGTTGTTACTGCCCAAATTTTTGGCGGGCTATTCAGGCCTGTATGTGGATACGTTTGGCTATGCCCATTTTTTTGTGGCCACTGCGCTTTTGGGCCTGCCGGTGCTGCTGCTGGTGTGGTTGGCTGCCAGAGTCAAGCCTGCGCATAAGTTACGAATCACAAATTAGATACGTATAGCAAACAGTCGTATCATATAAATCAATGACTTACAGAAAAATATACGTATTAAACTTATGGTCAGTAACTTACCGTCACCTGATTTGCGCCGACAGTACAAATACTTGACCGTCAGGTTCTCAGGTTACGCTGCCCTTTTCAAACTATTTTTCACCCACTCTTCAAACTCTGCCAGGGGTATGGGGCGGCTAAATAGATAGCCCTGGTAGGCGCGACAGCCCGCAGCAGCCAAGAAATCCATCTGCGCCTGCGTTTCAACCCCTTCGGCGATCACGCCAAGCCCCAGGCTTTGGGCCAAGGACACGATGGTTTTGGCGATCGACGCATCGTTGGGGTCGATCAGCACATCGCGAACAAACGATTGGTCGATTTTGAGTTGGTCAAGCGGCAAGCGCTTCAAGTAAGCCAGTGACGAATAACCTGTGCCAAAGTCGTCCAGTGCAAATCCAACGCCATGCGACTTCAAGGTGGTCATTTTGCTGACGATCTCCTCAACCTTATCGACCAGCAAACTTTCGGTCAGTTCAAGCTTAAGCCGCGAAGGCTCCGCGCCGCTGAGCTTGAGCATCTCCAAGACCTGATCGACAAAATCAAGCTGTGTAAACTGGACAACACTGACATTGACCGCGATAGTCAATAGTGACATTTGGGGCTGATCGGCCCACCGTGCCAGTTGATGACAAGCGGTATCCAGCACCCACTGACCCATGGGCACAATCAGGCCGGTTTCTTCGGCCAGCGGAATAAAGTCAGCAGGTGATACAAGTCCTCGGCGAGGGTGCAGCCACCGCAGCAGAACCTCAGCACCAGTGACGCAGCCCGTGTCGTCCACCTGAGCTTGGTAGTACAGCCTGAATTGTTGGGTGCCCAGTGCCCGTCGCAGGTCGCCCTCCAAAGCAGCACGTTCACGCACTGCAACCTCCATCGTGGAATCAAAAAAACTCAAAGCGTTGCGACCCGCATCTTTGGACCGGTACATGGCCAGGTCTGCCTGCTTCATCAGTTCATCCGCCGTCAATTGCTGACCGTTAAACACGGTTGCCCCCAGACTGGCCGTGCTGTGATGCGTTGCGGTCTCCAGAAGGTAGGGGGCATTGAGTGCTGCCAGTATTTTTTGGGCAAAAGTCTCAGCCGCACTGGCAGCATCCACCGTACTCAAACTGAGGCCCACCAGCACCACCACAAACTCGTCCCCTCCCAAACGTGCCACAGTGTCACCGGCGCGGACACAGACTGACAGACGCTGTGCCACCTGCTCAAGCAACTTGTCACCACAATCATGACCCAGCGTGTCGTTCAGAGTTTTGAAATTGTCCAGATCAATCAGGATCAGCGCCCCGCAAGTTCCGGTGCGTATGCAAGCCGTCATGGCCTGCCGAACACGGTCCATGAGCAAAATGCGGTTGGGAAGACCTGTCAACTGATCAAAAAAAGCCAGCTCGTTGATTTTTTCCTGGGCCTTTTTTTGCTCTGTCATGTCATGGTGTGCGCCGACATAGTGAGTCACCCCACCGTCGTCGCCCCTGACGGCAGAGACCGTCAGCCATTTGGGGTAAATCTCACCATTTTTGCGGCGGCCAAAGACCTCTCCCTGCCAACTGCCGGTGGCCTGAATGGTCTGCCACATCGCACGGTAAAAATGGGCATCGTGGTGGCCGGACTTGAGCAGACGGGGGTTTTGACCCACAACATCTTCAGCCGAAAAACCGGTGATACTTGTAAAAGCCCGATTGACCTGCAGAATCGTGCTGTTGAGGTCGGTCACCACCATGGCCTCTTGCGATTCAAAAGCCGCAGCCGCAATCCTTAACTGCTCCTGTGCCTGCTTACGCTCAGTGACATCCCGCATGGCGCTGACAAACAAATCACCCTCAGCCGTTGAGACACGGCTCACACTGACTTCCACATCGCACTCGCTGCCATCCTTGCGCAAAGACTTGACGTTCAGTCCAGGCCCCGTCCGCCGCGTCACGGGAGTTTGCGACAACGCATCGAGCCGCTCTGCGTGTTTCGCCCGAAAGCGCTCTGGCACCAGCATTGAAAGCGAGTGACCAATCAAGTCAGCCTCGGTAAACCCCAGAATATGCTCAACTTGGCGGTTGGTCATCGTGACCATGTCCCGCTCGTCGCTAACCAACATGGCATCCGGACTGGCATCAAAAATAGCGTACAACAAAGCCTCACTCGCCTGCATGGTCTCTTGCTGCTGGAGACTTAGGCGGTCTGACGCACGCTGGCGTCGCTGATAAAAGTACAGGCTCAAAAAGCAGACCACCAGCAGAAGCGCAAACATCACCGTTTCGATCATGGCGGAATCCAACCAGTTGGCAAAAACGACCTTATGGTCCCTGGATATTGCAATGACCAAGGGCTTGTCCATCAACAGTTCTGGAGGGTGGATGGTTCTGAAAGCGATCATCCGATCTTCGCCGGTCACTAAGACTGTCCCCGTAAACACGCTGGCTACCTGACCCCTGCGCATGTGTTTGACAAAAAAACTGTCGGCATCGGTCAAAATCATGCCATCGGTGCCCGGCCGCTCGGGCTGCACCATGAACAGCCTGCCGTCGCCGTGAGCCAAGTACGACCAAACGTCGGGCGTATAACGCACGGATTCCAGCAGGGTCTGAAAATAACGCGAATCTATGCCGGCAAGTACAACACCAGCAAATTTTTTGTCCGCCCCCTGCATGACGCGGTACATACCGATCACCCAGTGCTTGCTGGTCGATCGGAAAGGTGGGGTCACAAAAAGGGTTTGGGGGTCAGGATGCTGCCTTGCATTCTGAAAATAATCGCGTCCGCTGAGATCGACACCCAGCAACCTGTCATTGTTGGATGCCACAACCCGCCCACTGGCATCCAGCACCACAATGCTGAGTACCCCCGGCAAGGTGTCACTGATCTGTGCAAGCCTGTGGTTGACTGGGCTTGTGTTGCCGTCCGCAGACCGCCAGGAGGCCCAGTGCTGCGCCACACTGCCCAAAGCGTGACGTGTCACATGGATCTGGGATACCAAATTTTTATCGATCAACGCCGCTTGACTGCTCAATCGCTCGTATTCGCGCACCTCAACCTGGTGGTACTCCATAAAGTGAGAGTAGCCAAAAACAGCGACAAATGTCAGCATGAAGGCCAGCAAAACCAACCATTCTGACAAATAGCTGCGAAGGCGCGGCTGTGGCCCGGGCATGTTAAAACTCCAATTCAAGTCAAAAATGAGTCAAAAAACGGGCAAAAAACGACGGAACGAAGCCGAAAGAGATGGCCAGATGTCCGGGATTATCAAGCAAAGACGTGCCATGATCACGCAGGGCCCAGGGGGACTGAAGGCCGCCTTCGCGGTTTAACGGCACAATCACAGCCCCTCCGTGTCAGCCCGCCATCACAATGGGGAAGCTACTTGGCAGCATCCGGCAGCAAAGGCTTTCAGCATGGAGCCAGATGGTGGACAGGTGGACACCTCTCGCTATCCAAATTTATTTCCCTATTTTATTGACATCTTGCGTGGCTTACACAGAAATGATGCCTAACATACCCAAGATATGCCGCACGTCATTTTTTACTTGTGCCTTGTTTGATTTAATACTTTGACTTATTAGAGGTGTCCTTATGACGATGATTCTTGACAATCAGACCATCAAACTTGCAATTTATCACCCAGGCGAAATATACCGTGGTAGCAGGTTTGACTGGAGCGGCCAAATTGCACAGATCACCTATCAAAACAAATACACTTTTTGTACCACTGAGACAGAATATCAAGGCCTACTGGCAAATACTGGTAGTGGTTTGTACAATGAATTTGGCATCGATGGAGCATTAGGCCATGAGGACTGTCCAGCAGAGGGGCAGTTCCACAAAATGGGGGTAGGATTATTAACCCGCTCCAACATGGCAGCCTATCAGTTTATGAACACTTACGCGATGCAACCGGCAGAGATCGCAGTGGCTTTTGATCACTCGTCTGCCATATTTAGAGTATCAGCTCCCAACCTAAGGGGCTACGCATATCAATTTATCAAAACCATTGAATTGACGCATGATGGATTTAGAATACATTATCATTTGACCAATACAGGGGACAGATTGATCGATACAAATGAATATATTCACAATTTCATTGCCATCCAGGGTCATGTGTTGGATAAAAATTACGTCCTGCGTTTTCCTTTTCAACTGGATGCAGGTTTATTTCAAGAATGCGTGAACCCCGAAACAGCCGTTATATTCGGGCCAAATACCCTCAAGTGGCAGTTCACACCGACCGTCCCTTTCTATTTTAGCCACGTCAATCCAAGCCATCAGCCCGCCTTTTGGGAAATCAAGCATCTGACAGAAAACATCAGTATCCGTGAAACCGTAGATTTTGAAATACAGAGGATCAACATTTGGGGAACACGCCACGTCGTCAGCCCCGAAATTTTTTACCACATTCATCTATTACCCGGACAATCGTGCCAGTGGGTGAGAACGTATGAAATAAATCTATTATAATTTATAATAATTTATAATAATCGATTTTCATTCCAATTATTTTTATCACCCCTATTATTCTTTGACTTATTCTCTATTCACCATGATGCCATCATCGCCACTGCACCCCCTGTCGTTGGGCTTAACCCCTCTGCAATTCAACCACGCCTCGGCTGCCGGTCATTATGTGGAGTTTGAAGGCGACACCTATTACAAAATCTCTGATTTTGACCAGATGCCGCCATTTTTCATGACGATTGTCAGTGATGCCGACCACTGGATGTTCCTTTCAAGCCAAGGCGGAGTGACTGCCGGTCGCAAAAATCCAGAAAACGCGTTTTTCCCCTATATGACCGACGATAAAATCCATGATGCATCCTGGAACACAGGCAGTCGCACGGTGATCATCGTTAAAAAAAATGGAAATCAAATTCTTTGGGAACCTTTGGGTGATCGTCATCACGGTGTCTATGCCGTGGGCCGAAACCTTTACAAGAACATTGCAGGCAACCAAATTATTTTTGAAGAAATCAATTTTGATCTTCAATTAACATTTCAATATGGCTGGTTTAATAGCCGACGTTTTGGATTTGTTAAAAAATCTAAAATCACGAATACTGGCCCACAGCCAGTCACCCTCCATCTGTTGGACGGAATTCAAAATATTCTGCCAGCAGGGGTTTCGCGTACCCTACAAACCCATTCCAGTACATTGGTTGATGCCTATAAAAAGAATGAATTATGGACGGATCAGGGTATTGCCGTCTATTCTTTAAGTTCAATTCCTGTCGATCGGGCCGAGCCGAGCGAAGCCCTCAGCGCAACCGTGGTCTGGTCGCTTACCCCTTTTGCTTCCCGTCAATTTTTGCTGTCGTCGTCCCAATTGAACTTATTCAGAACGGGCCGAGATGTACACCAGGAAACCGACATCAGGGCCATGCCCGGGGCCTATTTTGTGAACGCAGAATTTGAACTGGCCCAAGGGGACATCAATCACTGGATCACTGTGCTGGACGGCAATCAGAGTATTTCTGATATTGTGGCACTTCAGGATTCAATCAAAAATAATTCTTCATTGTGGACTGACATCAATGCTGATATTGAACGGGGTACAGCCGGTTTGGTTCAGCGGGTGGCCAGTGCAGATGGCTTGCAATTGACGGATGACAAATTAAGCTCTTCTCGTCATTTTTCAAATGTTTTATTTAATATCATGCGTGGCGGTATTTTTGATCACCATGATGATATTGAAAAAACGGACCTAATGGAGTTTTGTCAAAACACCAACACCGCCGTTTTTGCCCAACACGCCAACACTCTGGCCGCGTGGCCGGCCTGTCTGCCACACGCAGAGATGACGGCCCGTGCGTCCCAAACGGGCGACCCCAATTTTGAGCGTATTTGTCTCGAATATTTGCCGCTAACTTTCAGTCGCCGTCACGGTGACCCCAGCCGTCCGTGGAATACATTTTCAATTGAGATTCAACGAAACGATGGCAGCAAAATTTTAAACTACCAAGGTAACTGGCGCGATATTTTTCAGAACTGGGAAGCGCTGTCTTTGTCCTATCCCGCGTTTGTTGGCAGCATGATCTGCAAGTTTGTCAATGCCTCTACGGCAGACGGTTACAACCCCTACCGCGTGACGCGTCAGGGTTTTGAGTGGGAGTTGCTTGACCTGGAAGACCCATGGTCACAGATCGGGTATTGGGGTGACCATCAAATCATCTATTTGTTAAAACTGCTTGAAGTATCCCACCGCTACAAGCCACGCCAACTGGATGATTTTTTGGTGCGAGACATATTCTCTTACGCCAATGTGCCCTATCGTATCCGGCCCTATGCAGATTTATTGGCTGACCCCCATAACACCATTGTGTTTGATGCGTCCGTTCACGCCCTGACCCGTGAGCGCTGCCAGTCGCTTGGCAGTGACGGACAATTGCTTTGGACCCACAATGGCAATATCTATTTGGTCAATCTGGCAGAGAAAATGCTGCTAACAATTTTGACCAAGTTTTCTAATTTTATTCCTGAAGCCGGTATCTGGATGAATACGCAGCGCCCAGAATGGAACGATGCCAATAACGCCTTGGTGGGGCACGGGGTTTCGATGGTGACGCTTTATTATTTGCGCCGGTTTATGGTGTTTTTGCAACAATTGCTGGAGCAGTCGTCCCATGTCAACCTGGTTTTGTCTGTAGAGCTTCATGAATTTTTGAAGAATATTGAATCAGCCTTTCAAACTTATCGGTCCCACCTGGTTGGACCGTTTGACGCAACAGATCGAAAAGGCTTACTCGATTTATTGGGCAAAGCCGGTGAATGTTACCGTTCACAGCTATACACCCGTGGTTTTTTAGGGCTACGGCAAGAGATTGCATCAACCGACATCATCGACTTTTGCAAGATGGCCCTTTTGTACCTTGACCATTCGATAGCGGCCAACGAGAGAGACGACCATCTTTACCACGCCTACAACTTGATGGTACTGCATTCTGATTCAAAAAATAAAAATACTGCCATCGACATTCACCCTTTGTATGAAATGCTGGAAGGCCAAGTGGCCCTGATCAATTCAGGGTATCTGAATGCCGCAGAAACGCTTGATTTGTTGCATGCCATGAGGCAAAGCCTATTATTCAGGGCAGATCAGAACAGTTACATGCTCTATCCTAATCGGCAACTGCCCCTGTTCGCAGATAGAAACAATATTCCGGTGCAAATGGTTCAGCAGTCGTTGTTATTGCAAAAACTGCTTGATGCAGGTGACCAGAATGTGATCATCAAAGATATTCATGATGCTTATCATTTTCACAGTTCTTTTAGGAATGTCACCTGGTTGCGGCAAGCCTTAGGCAGACTTCAAGACACCGTGTTTGCGGATTTAGCACGTGCTGAGGCGGACAAGGTTTGTGCCATTTATGAATCCGTATTTCATCACCAGTCCTTTACCGGACGGTCAGGCACATTCTATAAATATGAGGGCTTGGGTTGTATCTATTGGCACATGGTGGCCAAATTGTTGCCAGCCATTCAAGAGATTTACTTTGAAGCCGTGGCATCTGGCCAAGACAGCGCTACCCTGGAAGGCTTGAGTCAGGCTTATTATGATATTCGGGCCGGTTTGGGTGTGCATAAAACCCCTCAGCATTATGGCGCATTTCCAACAGACCCTTATTCTCATACCCCAGGCCACCTGGGAGTGCAGCAGCCTGGCATGACGGGGCAGGTGAAAGAAGACATTATTTCAAGGTGGGGCGAGCTGGGGGTGTTCGTCCAAAATGGCCACATCAGGTTCTATCCTGCCTTGCTGCAACCGTCCGAGTTTTTAACCACGCCGCAGGTTTTTGATTATGAGGACATCAGGGGGCAAGGGCAAGCCGAACCCTTAAGTGTGGGCACTCTGGCATTTACCTACTGTCAAGTGCCTATCATTTACCATTTGGCCAAACTGGATCAAATGGTATTAACGCACGCCGACGGCACAGTCACCACATTGACGGGTTTGGTATTGGATGGAGAAACCAGTTCATGGGTATTTAACCGGACTGGCCATATTGCCAAAATAGATGTGTATTTGCAGCGGGGGGCGCGATGAAGGGATGAAGGGATGAAGGGATGAACAGATGCCAGGGTCAAGGGGTTTTGGGCAGTTGTGTCATCTTCATGGCCGATGCCAGAAGGGCCGCAACCTCGGTCATGTTGCTGGGCACGATCAGGGTGGTCGTTGAATCAGCCGCCACACGGGCATAGGCCTCGATGGATTTCTCAGCCACTTTGAGCTGCACCGCTTGCTCACCCCCAGGCCGGCTGATCGCAGCAGCAACGGCGGCAATAGCCTGTGCATTGGCCTGCGCTACGGCCAAAATGGCGGAGGCTTCACCCTGTGCCTGGTTGATAGCGGCCTGCTTTTCGCCCTCTGACCGGGCGATAAAGGCCTCGCGCTCGCCGGTGGCGATGTTGATCTGCTCCTGACGGCGGCCTTCTGAGGCCGCAATCAAGGCACGTTTTTCGCGCTCGGCGGTGATTTGCTGCTGCATGGCGTGCAAAATTTCTTTGGGGGGGGTGAGGTCCTTGATCTCGTAGCGCAGCACTTTGACCCCCCAGTTCAGCGCTGCCTCGTCGATGGCCTGTACCACCTGCGCATTGATGATGTCGCGTTCTTCAAAGGTTTTGTCCAGTTCAAGTTTGCCGATGACCGAGCGCAAAGAGGTTTGCGCCAGTTGCGAAATGGCCATGATGTAGTTGCTGGAACCATAACTGGCGCGCATGGCATCGGTCACCTGAAAGTACAAAATACCATCCACCTGTAGTTGGGTGTTGTCGCGGGTAATGCAAACCTGGCTGGGAATGTCCAGCGGAATCTCTTTGAGCACATGTTTGTAGGCAACCCTGTCGATGAAAGGCATCAAAAAGTTGAGGCCCGGCGTGAGTGTGCCGTTGTATTTGCCCAGGCGCTCCACCACCCAGGCATGTTGCTGCGGAACAACTTTGATCGATTGGGTGACAAAGATGGCTGCAATGACGAACAAGATGAAGGCAATTTCCATGATTTAAGACTCCGGTGGGGTGGTGATGGATTTTTGAAGGATCAAGCGGTTGCCGATGACCGACACAATGGTATGCGATCCCGTCGTGGCAATTTGGCCAGTTTGGAGCGTAGCGTCCCAGTGGGCACCGCGGTATTTGACGCTACAGGTGTTGTCGCTGGACCATGCCGTGACCACGACCGTCTGGCCGATGTCCATATTCACATCGCAGTTGGACTCTGCGGGGGCCGTGCGTGGACCAGATTTTTGGTAAAACCACCAAGCCAACACAGCCCCCCCGCCTACGGCAGCGGCGCTGACCCATTGCCACGAAGTACTGGCCCCCGCATGGGCGGCCAGCGCGCCACAGACCAGCCCCAAAGACAGCATCAGCAAATAAAACGTTCCGGTGACCAGTTCGACCGCGACCAAGACACCGGCCGCCAGCCACCAAAGGGTGGGTTCATTCATAGGGGTTATTCCTTACACTTTGCGCTTAGTTGGTTGGTTTTAACAAGTTTAAAAAGAGGCACTGCTCATGAAATTTCGCTTTCCGATCGTCATCATTGACGAGGATTTTCGTTCAGAAAATACATCGGGTCTGGGCATTCGCGCCTTGGCGCAGGCCATTGAGTCGGAGGGGTCGGAGGTCCTGGGTGTGACCAGCTACGGCGATTTAAGTCAATTTGCCCAACAACAAAGCCGCGCCAGTGCTTTTATCTTGTCCATAGACGATGAAGAATTTACCCCCGGGCCAGACCTGGACCCTGCCGTTTTGAACCTGCGCCACTTCATTGAAGAAGTGCGGCGCAAAAATTTGGACGTGCCCATCTACATCTATGGCGAGACCAAAACTTCGCGCCATCTGCCCAATGACATTTTGCGCGAACTTCACGGTTTCATTCACATGTTTGAGGATACGCCAGAATTTGTGGCGCGGCACATCATCCGTGAGGCCAAAAGCTACCTTGAAGGCGTGCAGCCACCTTTTTTCAAGGCCCTGCTGAACTACGCCGAGGACGGTTCGTATTCATGGCACTGCCCTGGGCACTCGGGGGGCGTGGCTTTTTTGAAAAGCCCGGTGGGACAGATGTACCACCAGTTTTACGGCGAAAACATGCTGCGTGCCGATGTCTGCAATGCGGTTGAAGAGCTGGGGCAACTGCTGGACCACGATGGGGCGATGGGCAAGAGCGAGCGCAATGCCGCCCGCATTTTTAACGCAGACCATTGTTTTTTTGTCACCAATGGCACGTCAACCAGCAACAAAATGGTGTGGCATCACACCGTGGCTCCCAATGATGTGGTGGTTGTGGACCGCAACTGCCATAAATCGATCTTGCACGCCATCATCATGACGGGGGCCATCCCTGTTTTTTTAAAGCCCACACGCAATCAGTTTGGCATCATTGGCCCCATCCCTAAAACCAGTTTTGAGCCTGCAACCATCAAGGCCAAGATCAAGGCTAATCCCCTGGTCAGGCAGCATTTTTCGGCTGCTGACATTAGCGCGATCAAGCCCCGTGTGATGGCCTTGACCCAATCCACCTACGACGGTGTGTTGTACAACACCGAGACCATCAAAACCATGCTGGATGGCTACGTTGAAAACATCCATTTTGACGAGGCTTGGTTACCGCACGCAGCTTTTCACCCGTTTTATGGCAGCTTTCACGCGATGGGCAAAAACCGGAAGCGCCCCAAAGAGGCTCTGGTCTATGCCACCCAGTCGCTGCACAAGCTGCTGGCAGGCATTAGCCAGGCCAGCCATGTGTTGGTCCAAGATTCACAAACGGTCAAACTGGACAAACATTTGTTCAACGAAGCTTATCTGATGCACACCAGCACCAGTCCGCAGTACAGCATCATCGCCAGTTGCGATGTGGCCGCAGCGATGATGGAGCCGCCAGGCGGCACGGCGCTGGTTGAAGAAAGCATCGCAGAGGCCCTGGACTTTAGGCGAGCCATGCGCAAAATCGATGCTGAATATGGCGACGACTGGTGGTTCAAGGTGTGGGGGCCTGACAAACTGGCTGACGAGGGCATTGGTCAGGCCGACGACTGGGTGATCAAGGCCGAATCCCGCACCCGTCAATCAAAGCCCCACTGGCACGGTTTTGGCCTGCTGGCGACGGGTTTTAACATGCTGGACCCCATTAAATCCACCGTGGTCACCCCGGGCATGGACTTGAACGGCAAATTTGCCAAAACCGGCATACCGGCTGGCATCGTGACCAAGTTTTTGGCCGAGCACGGCGTGGTGGTTGAGAAAACCGGCTTGTACAGTTTTTTTATCATGTTCACGATCGGCATCACCAAGGGCCGATGGAACAGCATGCTGACGGCTTTGCAGCAGTTCAAGGACGACTATGCCAAAAACCAACCGATGTGGCGCATCCTGCCAGAGTTTTGCCAAAAGCAGCCACGCTATGAGGACATGGGCTTGGCTGACTTGTGCCAGCATATTCACCAGCTCTATGCCAAATACGATATTGCGCGCTTAACCACCGACATGTACTTGAGCGATTTGGCCCCAGCCCTGAAACCCAGCGACGCTTACGCCCACATTGCCCTGCACAAAACCGAGCGGGTTGAAATCGACCACCTAGAAGGCCGTATCACCGTGGGCCTGGTGACACCCTATCCACCGGGCATTCCGCTGCTCATACCTGGTGAGGTGTTCAACAAAAAAATCGTGGATTACCTTAAGTTTTCACGCGAGTTCAACGCCCAGTGCCCGGGGTTTGAAACCGATATTCACGGCCTGGTTGAAGAGAAGGGCACCGATGGATGCATCCACTATTACGCGGATTGTGTGCGACAAGGCTAAGCTTGCTACCGTCTCCAGAGCAACGGATGGTGGCCAGTGCTGGACAAATGGACGGGTTGTCTTAATTTTCAAGCACGGCCACAGCCGTCTGGCTGACACCACAATCCACATAAGAAATTTGGCCCGTCATGCCTGATGACAGGTCACTGAGCAAAAATGCCGCCACATTGCCCACTTCGTCGATGGTGACGTTGCGTTTTAAGGGCGATGCTGCCGCTGAAATGCCCAGCAATTTGCCAAAGTCCTTGATGCCACTGGCCGCCAAGGTCTTGATGGCACCGGCGCTCAGACCGTTCACCCGAACACCCTTGGCCCCCACGGCATCAGCCAGGTAGCGAACCGAGGACTCTAGCGATGCCTTGGCCAGGCCCATGGTGTTGTAACTGGGCACCACGCGCACGCCGCCCAGGTAGGTCAGCGTCAAAAGCGAAGCCGTCTCGCTCAGGTACGGCAAGGCGGCCTTGGCCATGGCCGGAAAGCTGTAAGCGCTGATGTCGTGCGCAATGCGAAAATTTTCACGGCTTAAACCATCGAGAAAATTGCCGGCGATGGCCTCACGCGGGGCAAAGCCGATGCTGTGAACAAAACCATCAAATGTAGGCCAGTGACCAGACAAGTCTTTGAACAAGCGATCGATCTGAGCATCGTCGCCCACATCACAATCAAAAATCAGCGACGACTCAAATTCGGCTGCAAACTCGGTGATCCGGTCCTTAAAGCGCTCGCCCACGTAGCTGAACGCAAGCGATGCGCCCTGTGTGTGGCACGCTTTGGCAATGCCATACGCGATGGAGCGACTGGACAAAACGCCTGTAATCAATAATTTTTTGCCGGTCAAAAAACCCATAACATCCTCTTGACGATTGATGAACTACCGATGAATCACTGTAAAAACAGCTTGGTCAGACCCAGCCCAAGCACAAAAGCCTGGCGCTCTTTCGGGGAGAATTTTCGCATGAGCCGATGGCTGTGGATTGTGGCTTGGGGGTTGATGCAACCCGCCTGGGCGGCCCATGGCTATGCCTTGTGGGGCGACCTCAAGTACCCCGCCAACTTTGCTCATTTTGACTATGTGAATGCGCAGGCCCCCAAGGGCGGCGAACTGCGCCTAGTCAGCCATCTGCGCGTTTCCACCTTTGACAAATATAACCCGTTCACGCTCAAGGGGGCGGCCCCTGCGTACCTGTCCGAGCTGATGTTTGACACCTTGCTGACAGGCGCATTGGACGAAACCGGATCAGGCTATGGTCTGCTGGCGCAAGACGTGGCACTGGCATCAGATGGTTTGAGTGTGACTTTTACCCTGCGACCACAAGCGCGTTTTCACAATGGCAGCCCCGTTCTGGCCCAAGACGTGCAGTACAGCTATGCCGTGCTGATGGGGCCTTTGACATCGCCCGCTTATAAAACCTTGCTTGAAGACGTGGCAGGTTTGGATGTGCTGGGTGAACGCAGCCTTCGTTATCGCTTTAAAAAACCCAAGCGTGAACTGCCATTGACGGTGGGTGGTTTGCCCGTGTTTTCACACGAATGGGGCTTGGCCAACGGGCGACAAAAGCCTTTTGACCAAATCGTGACGGACACGCCCATCGGCAGTGGCCCTTACAAAATCGGGCCAGTGCGTTTTGGCAAAGACATCACCTATGTGCGCGACCCTCACTATTGGGCCAAAGACCTGAATGTGCGGCGTGGCACAGCCAACTTTGACCGCATCACCGTCAAAATTTACAAGGACAACACGGCGCGGCTTGAGGCCTTGAAGGCCGGAGAATTTGACTTGATGCGCTTTTATTCAGCGGGCGACTGGGCGCGTCGCGTCAATGGCAAACGCTTT
Organism: uncultured beta proteobacterium; assembly: GCA_903822205.1. Classification (GTDB taxonomy): domain Bacteria; phylum Pseudomonadota; class Gammaproteobacteria; order Burkholderiales; family Burkholderiaceae_C; genus Rhodoferax. The sequence continues at coordinate 21,198 of CAIJOK010000122.1, forward strand.
GATACAGGCGAACTGGTCAAGCGAGAGTACCGCCATCGGCTGCCAACAGGCTTTCAAAGCTATGTTCTCAACACCCGGCGTACCCTGTTTAAAGATGTGCGGGTACGCAAGGCACTGGGTTTGGCGCTGGACTATGAATGGATGAACCGCCAGATGTTTTACAACGCCTACCAGCGTGTCAACGGCTTGTTTGGCAATACCGACTGTCAGGCCAGTGGACCACCCACACCGCAAGAGCTGGCACTGCTGGGGCCGTGGCGCAGTGCCCTGCCTGAATCGGTCTTTGGCCCGATGACCCAGCCGCCTCGAACCGATCCTCCGTCGTCTTTGCGGGCCAATTTACGTTTGGCCCAGGCCTTGCTGCACGCTGCCGGGTGGCGGGTGCATGACGGCAAGCTGCGCAATGCCGCAGGCCAGGCGTTTGAAATTGAATATCTGGACAGCAACGAGGGCGGTGCCCGGGTGGTCACCCCGTGGGCGCGCAATCTGGATAAATTGGGCATCACGCTCCACTACAGGCCAACAGACTTTGCCCTGTACCAGCAGCGTCTGCAAAAATTTGACTTTGACATCACCTCCATGGCCTATGGCGGCACCCATAACCCCGGGCAAGAATACGCCGACATCTTTGGCTCAAAAGCCGCCATGACCGAGGACTCTGGCAATTTGTCCGGGATCAGCAGCCCGGCAGTCGATGCCTTGATCGATCAAATGACCAGTGCCAAAACCCGATCGGATCTCTTGCCTGTCTGCCGTGCTCTGGATCGTGTGATCAGCCACAGCCACATCCTGATCCCACAATGGTCAGCAGCCACGCACCGCATGGTGTTCAACCATTGGCGATTGGATCAACCCGCCACCATGCCGCCCTATGCGCAGGGTGAAAGCTGGGCGATAGACACTTGGTGGGCTAAAACTGGGCCATAAAACGGGCACAAAAAAACCACTTGCATAACGCCAAGTGGTTGATTTGATGATGTTTTTTATGGTGGGTGATGACGGTCTCGAACCGCCGACCTACGCCTTGTAAGGGCGCCGCTCTACCAACTGAGCTAATCACCCCACCTGACTGCTGATCAGAGGATCAATTCAAGGCATCCTTGAGAGCCTTGCCAGGACGAAACTTAGGGATTTTGGCTGCCTTGATTTTGATGGCATCACCGGTACGAGGATTGCGACCCGTGCGAGCGGCACGTTTTGCAGTCACAAAAGTGCCAAAGCCAACCAAAGCCACTGAGCTGCCTTTTTGCAGGTTGGTCTTGATGGCATTCGTGAAAGATTCCAGGGCACGCGCAGCGGCAAGCTTTGAAATGTCGGCCTCAAGGGCGATGCAGTCGATCAGTTCAGATTTATTCACAAAAAACCTCTCATACGGATAATACGGGGAACACGGGTTAAAAAATTTGATGGGTCTGGCAAGGGGCGATCGTCACACAACCCATTCAGGTGGCGTAAGTCGTCAGCGCAGACGAAGGGACTGACAATCTCATGGGTCTGAAACAACCCTGAACAAGTGCCGTCAATGCCCAGAACGCATTGAAGAGCCGCGAGTTTAACGTCAAAGCGTTTGATAACGGCCCGCGCAGCCAACGCATACCAGCGATGATCAGCGTTGCGCATTCCAACTTCCAGGACTGATGCCGTCCGCACATCCCCCTTAGCTACAAAAAACTGTTTCATCGACATGTCAACACCCCCAAGCACCGACCTGAACCAAGCCCAGCAAGAGGCCGTGAACTATCTCCATGGCCCGTGCCTGGTGTTGGCAGGAGCGGGGGCCGGCAAGACCCGGGTGATCACACACAAAATCGCCCGTTTGATTCAGGCCGGCATGGATGCCAAGCGCATTTTTGCCATCACCTTTACCAATAAAGCCGCATCCGAAATGCGAGAGCGCACCCGTGGCCTGATCGGCAAAGCCGCCCGGGACGTGGTGATCTGCACGTTTCATGCCCTGGGTGTGCGACTGTTGCGTGAAGACGGCACGGCGCTGGGTTTGAAGCCCAATTTTTCGATCTTGGACAGTGATGACGGGGTGAGCATCCTCAAAGATGCCGGCGGCAGCGTCGATGCCGCCACCGCACGTCGGCAGCAATGGACGATCAGCCGCTGGAAAAACCAGGGACTCCATGCCGGCACCGCAGCAGATCAAGCCAGTACCGACGACGACCGCCTTACCGCCCGCGTCATGGCCCACTACGAAGAGCGTTTGGCTGCGTACCAGAGCGTTGATTTTGATGACTTGATCGGTATGCCCTTGAAGTTGCTGCAAAACCACGAGCACGTCAGGCACAAGTGGCAGGCTTTGGTGGGGCATGTGCTGGTGGATGAATACCAGGATACCAACGCATCGCAATACGAATTGCTGAAATTGCTGGTCACAGGCAAGGGTTCAGCGCAGGCCAGACTGACGGCGGTGGGCGATGATGACCAGTCCATCTATGGCTGGCGCGGGGCTACCTTGGACAACCTCAAAAAGCTGCCTGCCGATTTTGCGGGCCTGAAAGTCATCAAACTAGAGCAAAACTACCGCTCGACGGGTGCCATTTTGCAGGCCGCCAACAACGTGATCAGCCACAACCCCAAGCTGTTTGCCAAAAAGCTGTGGAGCGATCTGGGCGACGGTATCCCAGTGCGCGTGCTGGATGCCGACACCGAAGAACACGAGGCCGAACGCACGGTGGCCCGCATTCAAAGCCTGCGTGCAGAGGGCGACGGCTCTGGGCGTTTCACGGATTGGCGGGACTTTGCCGTTTTGTACCGCGCCAACCACCTGGCCAAGCCCTTTGAAAAAGCCCTGCGCAAGGCGCAAATCCCCTACAAAGTGTCTGGCGGCATCAGTTTTTTTGACCGTGCCGAGGTCAAAGACTTGTGCGCCTGGTTTCGTCTGTGGATCAACAACGACGATGACCCCGCCTTTTTACGCGCCGTGACCACGCCCAAACGCGGCATCGGTCACCAAACTTTAAGCACGCTGGGCGACTTTGCCGGCCGCTACAAAGTCAGCATGTTTGAGGCTTTATTTGCCTCCAGTCTGGCCAGTGTGATCTCTGGCGCAGCGCTTGGCACTTTGCATGAGTTTGGACGAGAAGTGAACGACCTTGAATACCGGGCGCGTCACACCATGGGGGCCGATGCAGCCAGGACATTTTTGCTGGACTGGCTCAAAAACATGGCCTATGAAAAATACCTTTACGACAGTGAAGACAGCGAACAGATGGCATCGGCTCGCTGGGGCCATGTGCTGGACTTTTGTGACTGGATGGCGGGGCGCTGTGGCGGCCAGATCGATGATCCATCGGGCGTTGGCACGGTGTCAGAAATCAAGTCTTTGCTTGAAGTTGCACAAACGGTGTCGTTGTTGTCCACGATTTCAGAACGCGACAAAGACCGCGATGTGGTCACCCTGTCCACCCTGCATGCTGCCAAAGGGCTTGAATGGTCGCACGTGATGCTTGCCGGTGTGACCGAAGGCATGTTGCCTTTTCAGCCCAAAGCAGACGGCCATGCTGCCTCAGGCCCTGATGCAGACGATGTCTGCGAGGCCGCCAAAACAGCCAGTGAAACCCAATTGCAGGAGGAGCGCCGCTTGATGTACGTCGGCATCACCCGAGCCAAACGCAGCCTACAGGTCAGTTGGAGCCGCAGACGCAGAAAAGGCCGCGACATGGCAGCAGCCCAGCCCAGCCGTTTTATCGCCGAGATGGCCTTGGACCAAAAAACCATCCGCGAAGACCCGCGTGCAAAATTAAGGGCACTGCGTGAGGAGTTTGCCAAAAGGGCAGAAATCAGTGCAGCCGCTGCCAAGCAGGCACTGCTGCGATAAACCGATCAGTCCATAAGCCTTGCCTGAAACCGATGAAATGATGAAATTATAAAAATGTTACCTACATCATTATGATGAATATAACCAGTGATACGCTTATTCTACGTGCATTGATAGCTATGTATTTAGGACTTATAACGTAGTACACTTATTTATTATTGCAAGGATCAGGGCCATGGTGTTGCTTGATTTGTTATCTCTGCCGTTTGTGATGCCCAGCATTCCACGGGCGATGGCCGTGCTGCTGACGGAATTTGACCGCGCCCAACCTGACCTGTGCCGCATTGACCAAATCATCAGCACCGACCCCGCGCTGGCAACCCGTGTGCTACAAGCCGCCAACGCCAGTGTTTTTGAGCTGTCCGGGCAGATTCACTGCGTGGCTGAGGCCCTGGCAGTCCTGCGCTTGAGCCAGCTTCATGCGATGGTCAAGGCCGCTGCATCGGCGGTCTCATTCAAGGCCGTTCCTGGAATGCGGCTGCCACAATTTTGGGCGTACAGCCTGGACGCAGCCCGGATGTCACGGTCTTTGGCGGGTCTGGTCAATCTGAACAAACAGGCCGCCTTTACCTGCGGACTGATCCACGCCGTGGGTGAACTGGCACTGCGCATGGCCCTGCCACGGGCACTGACGCTTGACACCGTCGTGCCGCCGTTTGACATCAAACGCACCAAAGCCGAGCGCAAAGTACTGGGGTTTTGTTATTCGCAGGTCAGCGCGGGCCTGGCACGCCAATGGCATTTGCCGCTGATCATGGTGGACGCTCTGGAGTACCAACACGCGCCATTTGATAACGATGCCTATGAGCCTTTGGCCGGTGTGATTCACCTGGCGGTGTGGCGTGCCCGCACCCGCCAGGCCGGGATGACCGCCAACGAACTGGCCGTGACGTTTCCGGCAGAAGTGGGCGAGGTCATGGGGCTGGACATTGATCTGGTGCTGCAACAAGACCCCATTGACTGGTCTGCCCCAGAAGGCCCCACGGTGTTGGTCAGTACACGCTAACCCAAGGTGCTCAGAACTCGTAGGTCAACCCCAGAGAGAAACTGGGCAATACCGAATAACTACCGATGGAGTCGCGCATGGTTTGGGTTTGCGCGTCGATGTCAGCCTTGGTCACCAGCAGATTCCCGTTGATATCTTTTGGGCCACTCGTCGGGTCAAGCAAGGAAGTTGCCACCTCGGTGTTGAATGTACCGATCAACACGCCCAAGTCAGCATAAAACCCCAGGCCTTTCACTGTGCTGAAGTGGTGACCATAACCAATGCCGATGTAAGGGGTCACGCTTGGAAAATTCACATTCACATTAAAGACCTGACCGGCCATATTGACGGTTTTGCCATTGATGGTGCTTATTGTTAGAGGTGATGATGTGGCATTCAAGTTCAGCTTGATGTCGTTGAACGACACCCCCCCCACCATTCTGAAGCCCCCATTAAACGGATACCAATCGGCATACACACCGGCACGCTCAGCCTTGAGTGACCCTGTGGCGGTGACACCATCTTGAACACCGTCCTTGTCGATCGACAGGCCACCAGCGTATTCACCGCGAATATTCCAACCGCTGCCCATCTGCTCGGAATAGCCCAAAGTGACCAAGCCCGGCAGGCCCAGACCACCATAGACATTTTGTGCGTGAACCGCGCCACTTGCGGCAGCCAGAGCTGCCAAAACCAAAAGATGCTTTTTCATTGTGTGAATCCTCCATGTTAAAAAAGATACCCATCATCCAACACTCGCCCCCGCCATTATCCGTGAGTGACGCAGCAGACCCCCACACGGTCAGTCTGTGTCGGTGTGTGTCAGTCTGTGAATGAGCACACATGGCCCGTGATAGCATTGACCTCATCCCGCTGTAGTTCAATGGATAGAACGAGTGCCTCCTAAGTGCTAGATACAGGTTCGATTCCTGTCAGTGCAGATGACGGGATAAATGACGGGATAAGCCTACCGTCAAAAACCTTGTACCGTCAAACCAAGGACAACGGTACCGTGGCATCAAGAAACAACGCCGTGACATAGCCAAGGTGTAAACTGACACTCATGAGTACCATCACTTTTGACACATTCAGATTCGTCGAAACCCTTGAAAAAGCGGGTATGCCCCGTGAGCAGGCTGCGGCTTTCTCCCAAGCGCAGCAGTTTTCGCTGTCCGAAGCCCTGGACTCAAACGTGGCCACAAAAGCCGACTTGATCTCTGCCAAGTCAGAACTGAAGGCTGACTTGCTCGCCGTCAAGACAGAGTTGAAGACAGAAATGGCTGAAATTCGCGCAGACCTGCATGAACTGGAATTGCGCCTCACCATCAAGTTGGGCACATTCATTGCCGTCGCTGTGGCATCCACCGCAGCATTGGTCAAATTGCTGTAGCAGGTCATTGCACAGTCCTCTTGGAACAGCTTTCACACCCCTCAAAACCCGCATGTTCACTGGCATAGCGGGTTTTTTGTGGGTGTCTCGCGTTGACCTACAGCGCTGAACATTGCACGTCAAAAGTGATGATGAATCCCACAAAACTCACAAAATCGACCTCAGCCCGCCAGGGCGCACAGCCTGGTGACGCGCAGGTGCTGAGTTACCGTTACCCGGACTTGCGCAAGAACAACCCTGAAGTGGGTCTGGTCAACGAGGCCCGTGACCCCGAGCAACCCAAAACGGTCTATGCCTACGACCCGCATTTAGACCCGACGCTGCAATTTGACTCTGCGCGTGCTGAGGCTGAAACAATGATCGATGAGGCACTGGCCAGTGATGACCCCTTGGCCATGCGTCGCGCCCTGGAGGAACTGCGCCGGATCAGTGCGCCATATTTGCAGTGGACAGGCAAGGCCGAGCGCACCAGTTTTGAAGTCGATACGGTCAGTCTGCATGTCCATGAGCGCATCGATGCCATGACCATTCTGCAGGCGGTGAGCAAACCCAAGCCCGTGGCCGTTCAGCCCAGCTTGTTTGAAGCGCCTTTTGAGAGTCTGCCGTTGCACTCGGCCATTGATTTCTACAAGCATGACCGTGGCTGGGCCAATCGCTTGATCGCTGGCGACAGCTTGCTGGTGATGAACAGTCTGCTCCAAAAAGAGGGCATGGCGGGGCAAGTGCAGATGATCTACATCGACCCTCCGTATGGCATCAAATACGGCAGCAACTTTCAGCCGTTTGTGGGCAAGCGCGATGTCAAAGACCGCTCAGATGCTGACCTGACTGCGGAGCCTGAAATGATCAAGGCGTTTCGGGATACCTGGGAATTGGGGATTCACTCGTATTTAACCTATTTGCGCGATCGGCTTCTGCTGGCAAAGGATTTATTAAGTGAGACGGGGAGCGTATTTGTTCAGATTTCGGATGAGAATTTGCATCTGGTTCGGAATTTGATGGATGAAGTTTTCGGAACTCAAAACTTTCTTCGAGTATTGGCTTTTCGGAAAACTGGTGCTCAGCCTAGCGATATACCAGCAGCAAACTATGACTTCATCGTTTGGTATGCACGCAATCACGAAAGCGTAAAGAGCCACCCAATCTTTACATCGAAGGATGCGAGTGGTTCTTTCGTTGGTCAAAGTCTTTGGACTGAAGATAAACATTACGCTCGGCGACTTGCAACGAAAACCGAAAAAGAACTGTTTCCAAATATCGCGGGACTCCGGTTTTTCGTAGCAAAGGCTGCGCAAGGGGCTGGACCATCGGGCAACACTGAAGTCTTCCCGTTGTGGGGTAAAACCACCCAACCCGGTCCAAAGAAACATTGGTCTACGACACATCACGGTATGGTGCGGCTAGGCAAAGCTGGTCGACTCGTCCCGTCTGGGAGTTCATCTCGTTTCGTTTGGTTCTACGATGACTTCCCTTTATCCTCATTTGGGACCGTTTGGGACGATACCGTGCGTAGCGGCTTTGGTGATGCGCAGGTTTATGTTGTTGAGACAAATGCGCTCGTCATCGAACGCTGCCTCCTAATGACCACCGACCCTGGTGACCTGGTTCTAGACCCCACCTGCGGCAGCGGAACAACGGCCTATGTCGCCGAAAAATGGGGCCGCCGATGGATCACCTGCGATACCTCACGCGTGGCCATCACCCTGGCCAAGCAGCGGCTGATGACCGCCAGCTTTGATTACTTTGCCCTGCGCTATCCGCACGAAGGCATCAAGGGCGGTTTTATTTACAAAACCGTACCGCACGTCACCCTCAAAAGCATTGCCAACAACCCCGAAATTGATGCCATTTACGAACGACTGCACCCAGGCATTGAGACCGCATTGGCCGCACTGAATGCTGCACTGGCGGTGCACCCGCCCACTGTGCCATTTGGGGTGACCGAGGGGGTGCGCAAAGGGCAGGCCATTTCTGTAGGTCGGAGCCAGGCAGGCACAACATCGGACAACGTCAAGTCCGTCATTCCCGCGAAGGCGGGAATCCAGGGGGTCATGGATTCCCGCCTTCGCGGGAATGACGAGGGTGGGCGCGGGAATGACGGCGCAGTTCTGCTGGAATGGGAAGTGCCATTTGACTACCCCACCGACTGGCCCACCCAAGCGCAACCCCTGTTTGCTGCCTTTCATACTGCCCGCCAGAAAATGCAGGCCGAAATGGATCGATCCATCGCCGCACAGGCCGACAACGAAACCCTGTACGACCAGCCCGAGAAAACCAAAAACAAGCTTCGCATCACCGGCCCCTTCACCGTTGAGGCTGTGCCTTTCCCAACGGTACTATCAATTGAAGAGCGCACTATGCAAGCGCCACATGCGTTAGATGCCGATTTGGCAGTTGCTCGCACAGGCCATACCAGCCGCCAAAACACCTGGCGAGACGAGTTGCTCAAAGCGGGCATTCGCGGTAAAGGCGGCCAGATGCTGAAGTTTGCCGAGCTGGAAGTGCTGCCCGGCACCTCCTGCCTGCACGCCAGCGGCCACCTGGACAGTGGTGAGCGCGTGGTCATCAGCTTTGGCCCCGAACACGCTGCGCTGGAACCCAGACAGGTAGAACATGCCCTGCGTGAGGCTGGCGAACTGTTTCCGCTGCCCAAGATGATCGTGTTTTGTGCCTTTGCCTTTGACCCCGAAGCGGCCAAAGGCATCGACGTGATCAAGGGCATTACCGCGCTCAAAGCGCAGATGAACACCGACATGCTGACTGAAGATTTGAAAAAGGCCAAATCCACCAACCAGAGCTTCTGGCTGATGGGGCAGCCCGACGTGTGTTTGTCACAAACCCAAAAGGGCCTGTGGCAGGTTGAAGTGAATGGCTTTGATTACTTTGACACCGCCAAGGGTGAGTTGGTGTCAGGTGGCAAGGGCAAAATTGCCGCGTGGTCACTCGACACCGACTACGACGGACGCAGCCTGTTTCCGCGCCAGGTCTTCTTTCCGATGGCGGGCAAAGACGAAGGCTGGATGAAGCTTAAAAAAGACATTCGCGCCGAACTGGATGAGGATTTGCTGAGTCACTTTGTGGGAACGGTGTCGCTGCCGTTTGAGGCCGGCCCCAACGCCACGGTCGCCGTCAAAATTGTCGATGATCGGGGCATTGAGTCGCTGAAGGTGATGAAGTTAATCCCGCTGGAGACATGACCATGCACATTGAGGCTATACGCCTGAAAAACTTTCGCACCTTTCAGGATGTGACGCTACGCGACATTCCGCGCTTTTGTGTGATGGTGGGGGCCAATGGCACTGGTAAGAGCACCTTGTTCTCCGTATTTGCGTTTTTGCGCGATGCGATGACAACCAACCTGACCGCCGCTTTAGGTCGGTTGGGCGGTAGCCGCGGGCTGCAAGAAGTGCGTAGCCGGGGCACTGCAGGGCCTATTGAAATTGAAATCAAACTGCGCACAGTGATGCCTAACAAGCGCAGCCAGCTTATCACTTACGAGTTGCACATCGATGAGTTGAACGGTCGGCCCTCCGTGGCTCGGGAAATTTTGAAGTACCGACGCGGCAGCAGTGGGCAACCCTGGCATTTTCTGAATTTTTCTAATGGTGCGGGTGAGGCTGTGACCAACGAACTCGACTCGGTGACGGACGAAGGGCAGCTCAAGCGAGAGCAACAAACCTTGAAAAGCCCGGATATTCTGGCCATCAAAGGTTTGGCGCAGTTTGAGCGCTTCCCGGCTGTGGTGGCTTTAGGCAATCTCATTGAAAACTGGCATTTGTCGGACTTTCATATCAGCAGAGCCAGACCTGAGGCCGAGGCTGGCTATGCCGAGCATTTGTCGCGTGAGGGTGAAAACCTGTCGCTGGTGGTTGAGTACCTGCACAAGCACCACCCGCAAGCATTTCTGAACATCCTGTCACGTTTGCAAGCGCGTGTGCCAGGCGTGACCAAAGTGGAGTCCAAAATAACTGAGGAAGGACGCGTGCTGTTGAAGTTTCAGGACGGGGCGTTTGAAGACCCGTTTTTGGCACGCTATGTGTCGGACGGCACCATCAAGATGCTGGCTTATCTGGTGTTGCTATTTGATCCAACACCACACCCATTGCTGTGTGTGGAAGAACCTGAAAACCAACTTTACCCATCGCTACTGTGGGATTTGGCTGAAGAGTTTCGCGCCTATGCAGAACGCGGCGGGCAGGTTTTTGTCACCACGCACTCGCCAGATTTTTTGAATGCCGTGGGGCTTGACGAAGTTTATTGGTTACTCAAAAAGGATGGTTACACCCGTGTGCGCCGCGCTCGGGACGATGCCCAGCTCAAAGCCTACATGGCGGAGGGTGACCAAATGGGCTATTTATGGAAACAAGGTCTGTTTGAGGGAGCGCATCCGTGACCCTGGCAGTCAGACAAAATCGACGGAGTATCCCATGTCACACGCCATTCATCGGCATGCATCAGTGCGCCGCTATGCATCAGTGCCACGGCATTCCCCAATCACATCGTCATTCCCGCGTAGGCGGGAATCTATAAGCGATGGAAAAAAACTTCTTCGTTTATATGCTCGCCAACGCTCGCAACGGAACGTTATACATTGGCGTTACCTCGGATTTAGTCAAACGTATATGGGAGCACCGCGAAGGGCTAGCTGATGGGTTTACAAAAAAATATAGCGTGAAACAGTTGGTATGGTTTGAGTCTCACGTCGATGCAGTTTCTGCCATCACCCGAGAAAAGCAACTCAAAAAATGGAATCGTGCATGGAAGATTAATTTGATAATAAATGAAAATCCTAATTGGCGCGACCTGTATGACGAGATTTCAGCTTAGACGTAACCGTTTAGACACCGTCACCGTCATTCCCGCGAAGGCGGGAATCCAGACTGACTTTGTATCCATGAAGACAAAAATACACTAGACAATATAGGAAAACTAACTGCGATTGTAGGAAAATCAACAAGTTAGAAAAATCAAAGAATGGGTTTCCAATAAAGTCTACTGGATTCCCGCCTTCGCGGGAATGACGGTAACTGCGCGAATAATGGTGATAGTTGCCGTCTGATCAGATTTCTTAGAATGACCACTACAAATTTATCATTCACAAAAATAGATTCGTCATTCTCGCGAAGGCGGGAATCCAGTGTTTTGCTACGGGTTGCTTCAAATGAGTTTCATGGATTCCCGCCTTCGCGGGAATGACGGTGATTGCGGGAATGACAGTAGCTACAGAAATAACGAGAAGAAATACACGCATGACCTCCCCCACCTCCCTCATCATCAATTCGGCGTTTATCGAGCCACAGCAGCACTGGGCTGAAAACACGGATCGCACCTTGCGCATTGAACCCAAGCGCCGACCGGCGGGCTACGAGATCATCGACACCCGCACCAACACCCGCCGCCTGGTCTCTATCCCGCTGGTCGATGACATTCGCCAACGTGTCAGTCAATGGCGCACCGATGGATGGCCCGGCGTTTCGGCTGTGACGCGAGAGCTGCTGACCCACTGGTGGGACGTGGATCACGCATTCAACCGCCATTACCCGTTTTATTTTTGCCAGCTTGAAGCCATTGAAACCTTGATCTGGATGCAAGAGGCGCAGCCTGAATACCGTCAGGGTATCAACGTACCGGGCGATGGGGGTGCTTTTGATCGCCTGTGCAACAAAATGGCCACCGGCAGTGGCAAAACCACGGTGATGGCGATGATCATCACCTGGCAGGTGCTCAATGCGCTGACCTATCCCAAGTCGCCCCGCAAGTATTCCAGTGCCATCTTGGTGGTCGCCCCCGGTCTGACAGTGAAATCACGATTGCAAGTGCTGATGCCGGGCAACCCTGACAACTATTACGATGGTTTTGATCTGTGTCCGTCTGAGGCGATGCGCCAAAAACTTAACAGTGCCGAGGTGCTGATTGAAAACTGGCACACCCTGATGCCGCTGAAAGCCCCTGATCGTTCGGTGGTCAAAAAAGGCCAAGAGGGCGACGAGGCCTTTACACGGCGTGTGCTGGGCAAACTGGCCCGTCATAAAAACCTGGTGGTGATCAACGACGAGGCTCATCACGCCTACCGGACACCCGCAGACATCAAGGTCAGCAAAGCCGAGGCTGAGGCCTTTGGCATTGACCTGGACGAGGCCACCCGTTGGGTCGATGGACTGGACCGCATCCACAAAACCCGGCATATTGCCCACTGCTTTGACCTGTCGGCCACGCCGTTTGCACCGACTGGTCGCACCAACACCGAAGCCGGTTTGTTTAGCTGGGTGGTCTCGGACTTTGGCTTGAACGATGCCATTGAAGCCGGGCTGGTCAAGACACCGCGTGTGGTTGTGCGCGACGATGCCCTGCCTAACGCCCAAACCCTGCGCCCCAAGCTGTATCACCTGTACCGTGAACCCGAGGTGGCCGAAGACTTAAACCGCAAGGCCGAAGCGCATGAAGCCCTGCCAGCGCTGGTGCAACAGGCTTACACCTTGCTGGGGGCGGACTGGCGTGCGACAGCCGCAGATTGGGTGGCTCAAGGACATTTGTCACCACCTGTGATGCTCTCGGTTTGTAATCGCACAGAGACGGCTGCCCGTATCGAACACTACTTTGCCAAGGGTTACGCCGAATGGCCCGAACTGCACAACGCCGCACGCACGTTTCGCGTCGATTCCAAGGTGCTTGAAAAAGCCGAGATGGGTGAAACGGCCTCAGCAGACAAAGACTATGAACTGCGTCTGAAAGAAATCATGGAAGCCGCCCGCATCCCGGAAAGCCGCAAAAAAGAGCTGCGTGCCATGAAGAAGGAAGAGTTGCTGCGCGAACTGGTGGATACGGTCGGCAAGCGTGACCAAGCCGGTCAAGACCTGCAAAACGTGGTGTCGGTCGCCATGCTGTCCGAGGGCTGGGATGCCAAAAATGTCACCCACATCATGGGCCTGCGCGCTTTTTCAAGCCAACTGCTGTGTGAGCAGGTCATTGGCCGGGGATTGCGTCGCGTCACGTATGACAAGGATGACAAAGGGCTGTACCTGCCAGAATTCGTCAATGTGTTTGGTGTGCCGTTGTCAGTCGCCTTGCAGCCAGGTGGTGAGGGGCAGTCACCGCCGCCACCCAAACCCAGCACCCAGATCGCGTCTTTGAGCGATCGCAACGTGTTTGAGATCAAGTGGCCCAACATCTTGCGCATTGACCAAGTGGTGCGCCCACAACTGGTGGTCGATTGGTGTCAGGTGGGTGTTCTGACGATTGACCCCTCCACCGTGGCATTGCATGCCGACATTGCCCCTGCCCTGGGGGGCGCAGCCGACTGGAGTCAGGTGGTGTCTATCGACCTTGAAAAATTGCCCGAAGAATTTCGACTGCAACGGCTGGTGTTCAAGGCTGCACAACGCGCTTTTGATGTTCTCCAAAAACGGTTCAAGGGTCAGCGCGAATACCTGCTGTTCCAACTGGTTAGGCTGGTTGAAGCGTTTTTGACCTCCAACAAAATCAACATTCCATCGCTGTTCCATCAGGATGCACTGCGCAAGCGAATTTTGTTTTCGCTGCACATTGACCTGATCACACAGCACCTGATGAAGCATGTGGTTGAGCAAAACACGCTCACGCTTGAGCCTGTGTTTGACGGTGAACGCCCCATTGGCAGCACCCGTGACATGCGAACCTGGTACACCACCCGCATCACCGAGCCAACCCAGCGTTGCCAGATCAGCCACATCGTGGTCGATAGCGGCTGGGAAAAATACGCCGCCAACGTGGTTGAATCAAACGCAAAGGTTGCCGCGTGGGTCAAGAACGACCACCTGGGTTTTGGCATCCTCTACTTGTGGAAAGGCTCCAAGCGCAAATACATCCCCGACTTTCTGATCCGCTACACCTTTGGCAAAACGCTGGTGCTTGAGATAAAAGGCGAAGATTCACCACAAGACCAGGCCAAGCGTGCAGCACTGCACCAGTGGGTGCAAGCCGTGAATGCACAGGGTGGCTTTGGAACCTGGGCATGGGACGTGGTGGTGGGGACTGCTGCCGGTATGCAGGATGTGGTTGATCGGCATGGAAACTCTTTGCCGTTTGGGGTGGGGGAGCAGAGCCTTCTGCCATAGCTCAGTTCTCACGGACAAATCGGGCAATGGCTACTTTTCAAACATCTTCAGGTAATGGGCGAGAGCGTCCTCATTGAAGGGTTTGATGAGCGGTCCCAATACGTCCAGACCCGACTTGATCGCGATGGTTCTTGCGATTTTTAGAAACTGGCCGTCACCACCTGTGATCAAAATCAGCCCACCGGCAAACTTGCGCTCGGCCAATGCGCTGACAATCTCAATGCCGTCTTTTTCGAGCATGAACCTAAATTCCTCAGAGCTTGTGAATTAATTGAAATGATCGAAAAACTTGCGCATGAAAGTGAAATGGCAAGAATTCCTCATTTTTAGAACCATTAAAACGGTCTAGGCTCGCTTTATTTGAGGCAGGCAATGGTGTAGTGGCGGGTAAAGCATCTATTCGGTTTGGCATCGATTCTTTAGTCGTTTTTTCACAAGCTCTCAGGAGTCAATCTGGGCCATCCAAGTGCTGGGCAATGATCGCTTTCACCTGATCAAACGTGCTGGAGAGGCCAGCGCTCAGCGCAGAAGACACGTCGCTGTCTTTTGCAGTGGCGGCAGTTTCTATGCGCTGGCAAAGATCAGCCAGAGCAAAGGCACCGACGGCGCGGGCTGCCGCTTTGAGGGGATGCGCCACCTCGGCCAGGCGCTGAAGGTCACCCGCTTGTGCTGCGTCGTTCAGTGCTTCAACCTGGGCATGGGCGGTCTTCAGAAATTTTTGCAAAAAGCGTGAACACATGCCGGGATGGTCGCCCACCAGCTTCTTCAGGGTGCAGGCATCCCAGATGGGTGTTTCAGGTGGATGGCCTTCACCGTCTGTCAAGGGGCTTGAAACCGCGACAGTGGCATCCTCTGGTTCATCCAGCGGCAACCATTTGGCCAGCATGGGTTCAAGTTCCTCCATGCGAAGTGGCTTGCTAAGGTAATCGTCCATGCCGCTGTCCAAACAGTGCTGGGCCTCACCCTGTATGGCGTTGGCGGTCACGGCAATGATGGGCAAATGGCGATCTGATCCTTCTTCAAAACGAATCAAGGCCGTCAGATCAAAGCCGCTCATCAACGGCATGTGGCAATCGGTCAGCAACAGCGCAAAGCGGCCTGTTCGCCATTTTTCAAGCGCTGTCACGCCGTCTTCGGCCACCTCGACAGCGTAGCCCAACAGGCGCAATTGTTCACAAATCACATCGCGGTTGGTTTCGTTGTCTTCGGCCAGTAAGACCAGTTTTCCTCTGGCAGCAGCCTGCTCAATAGTGGGTGCACGTCTTCGGGTGAACGAGCGGCGATCTGGCGTGCCCAGTTGTTTCTGGCCCGGAGGTGCTTCCAGCAATGGCAGCTCTACTGTGAATTCCGAACCCTGCCCCAGCGTACTGTGAACCACTATCTGGCCACCCATCAGCTTGATCAGTTGCATGCTGATGGACAGCCCCAGGCCAGTGCCGCCATGTTTGCGCGAGGTACTGGAGTCCGCTTGGGTGAACGGTTGAAACAAGCGATGAACCACTTCGTCGCTCATGCCGTCGCCGTTGTCGATCACACGCAGATGGATACCAGGAGATCCACTGTCAAGTGGGTAAGGTTCTATATGCACGGTGACTTTTCCATGGCGTTTGGCTTCGCTGTGGGTGAACTTGATGGCGTTGCCCACCAGGTTGATCAAAACCTGGCGCAAACGCAGGGGGTCCGCCCGTATCCATTGCGGCAAACCAGGATCAATCCACAGAGACAAATCGATCAACTTGACCTTGGCGGCACCCGTCATCAGTTGTACAACGTCTTGTGCCAAATCAGGCAAGGATGTGGAGATACTTTCAACAGCAAGTTTGCCTGCTTCGATTTTTGAGAAGTCCAGAATGTCATTGATGATGGCGAGCAGAGCCTGTGATGACTGGTGGATGGTGCTCAGCATACGGTGCTGTTTGGGGCTTAAATCTGTTTTTTGCAGCAGATCCACCATGCCAATCACACCGTTCATAGGGGTGCGAATCTCATGCGACATCGTGGCCAGAAATCGGCTTTTGGTGACGTTGGCCGCTTCAGCTTGTTGCTGTGCCAAGCTCAGCTGTAGCTCGTTTTCCTTCCGTGAGGTAATGTCTTGATGTGTGCCAGACATGAGCGATGGTTTGCCATCCTCCGTCCAGCTTGTGACTTTTCCTCGGTCTTGCACCCAGACCCAGTGGCCGTCTTTGTGGCGCATACGGGCTTCACACTCGTAGTAAGCCAGTTCACCGGCAAAATGCTTTTCGAGGAGTTCGCCAGAACGTTTCAAATCATCTGGATGACAATGCTTTAGCCACGTGTCTATGGAACTCGGCGATAGATCATGGAGCGTATAGCCGATCATTTCTGCCCAACGTTCGTTAAACAGAGTCTCTCCGGTTTGAATGTTCCACTCCCAAGTGCCTATGTTTGTTCCCTCGATGATGCTGTGCAGACGACGGCCTTTGTCCGACAGTTGTTGATGGAGAAGCACCTCTGCTTTGCGGTTGCTGTTCAGACGAACGAGAGCCATTCCGAACGCCAGCAGCAAAGGCACGACAAAGAGTCCCGTCCACAGTACTTGCCGCCGCCATACGGCCAAATAGTGATCTTCAGAAAAAGCAACCTGCACGTAGAACGGAAAGCGGTCATCCAGCCTGGAAAAGCTGGCGATGCGTCTCACACGATCGGTGCTTGAGACATACGCCAGTGTGCCTTGCCGGGCACCTGACTCAAGGCGCTGGCGGATAGGATTGTCCGCAGGCAAGGGCTGGTTAAAGCCTTGTTCATCAAAACGCGGGATGCGTGCGATCAGCTTGAAGTTATCGCTGCGCCGCAACAATATCAAGCCGTTATCTTGTTCGACACTGGTGCTGCGAAACAAGTCTGAAAATGTGTCGATGTGAAGAACGGCGTTGACGGTGCCCAGAAACCGCCCCGCACTGTCGCGGATGGCAAGCGCCTGAACCAGCGACCATTTGCCCGTGGATCGCGTCACGTGCGGCTCTGAAAAGTCGAGGCTGGCTTGTGGGTTGTTGCGCAGCGTCTGGAACTGGGGACGATCAGCGACGCTAAACGGCTTGACACCCGGATCAGAAGCCATTTGCATGGTGCCATCGGCATCAAAGACAAACAACCCCGCCAGTTGAGGAAAGCTGGTCACCATCCGAACAAGGTGCTGTGCTTTCGAAGGAGATCGGCTGTGAAGGGGGTCTGATTTCACCTCATCGGCCATGAAGGTGAGCATCCCGTCAATACGTGAAAATTCGCTGGATAACCTGGATTCAATGACGACGACCAGGTTGCGCGTCTCGCTTTCGGCAGAAGAAATCGCATGCCGATAGCTGACCTGCAAAAAGTAGGCGATCATCAGCAGAAGACACAGCAAGGCCGCCACAACCAAGGTGACAGGTGTCACAACGCGTGAAATGAACGGGTACTTTTTGTTAGGTTTTGTAGCCATCAATCAAAGCCAGTAGTGATCCAGTAGTGATCCAGTAGTGATCCAGTAACCGGTCAAGCGACAAATCCCTCAAGCCCAGGCGTTGGTGTGCTCAAATTTTTGTCGCTTTGTCAGTACAGTGATCTATATTACCGCAGCACTGGTGATGGGATCGGCTTGTGATTCGGGAGGGCTTGCGCGTTACCCCCCCGGTGACAACAAAACACCTCGCAAAAAATGGGGTATGGGTTTTTGACACGGACCCACTGCTGCCAACCTGACCGACCAACCGACAGACTTACTTTTTAACGTAAATCTGGTCAAAGTAGCCGCCATCGGCAAAGTGTTCGCGCGTGGCCTTGGCCCACCCTCCAAAGGCCTCGTCGATGCTAAATAGCGGGATAGAAGGCAGTTGTTTGACATACTTGGCCTGAAATTTGGCCGATGTAGGGCGGTAAAAGTTTTTGCCGGCAATGTCTTGGCCTATGTCTGAGTACAGATACTCCAAGTAGGCCGTCGCTACCTCACGTGTTCCCTTGCGATCCACGTTTTTGTCCACCACGGTGACAGGTGGCTCCGCCAGGATGCTGATGGATGGATAGACGATGTCAATTTTGCCGCCAAATTCTTTCTCCAGCAGATGGGCTTCGTTTTCCCAACTGATGAACACGTCGCCCTGTTTGCGCTGTGCAAAGGTCACCGATGACCCGCGTGCCCCGCTGTCCAACACAGGCACGTTTTTATACAGTGCCTGCACAAAATCCTTGGCCTTGTCGGCGCTGCCAAATTTGCGCCTGGCAAACTCCCAAGCCGCCAGGTAGTTCCAGCGTGCGCCACCCGAGGTTTTGGGGTTAGGGGTGATCACGCTCACGCCAGGTTTGATCAGATCATCCCAGTCACGAATGCCAAGGGGGTTGCCCTGACGCACCACCAGCACGATGGTGGATGTGTAGGGCGCAGAATGGTTGGGCAAACGTTTTTGCCAGTCTGCCGGTATCCACTGGCCGTTTTGGTGGACGGCATCAATATCCCCCGCCAACGCCAGCGTCAGCACATCGGCCTCCAGTCCGTCGATCACGCTGCGCGCCTGTTTGCCAGACCCGCCATGCGACTGTTTGATGATCACGTCTTGTCCGGTCTTGGCTTTCCAGTGTTGGGCAAAGGCTGTATTGAACTCTGCGTAAAGCTCGCGCGTGGGGTCATAGGACACATTCAGCAGCGTGATGGCAGACTGGGCGTGGACCGTTAGCGTCATGGCGGTCAGCCACGCAGCAGCGACGGATAGAAAGGTTCGGCGGTTCAAAGTCATTTTGGATTCCTCAAAAAAAAATCATTGCGTGATTGCAATGCAGGCATTTTGGAGAGGATTGCCCCAAATGGGAACAACTGAATTTTCATTTTCAAATAACCCGATCACCAGGTGAACCCGCACAAGCTCCGTTCACCCTTCGCACCCGATGTCAGGTCTGTGGTGCATCACCCCAAGTGCCGGCAAACACGATGCGACCGTGATCCATGACGGCGCAGCGGTCTGAAAGTGACCGTGCCAGGGTCCGCTTTTGTTCGATCAGCAGCACCGTGATGCCCCTTGCTTTGAGCTGTTGCAAACACTGGCAAACTTGCTCCACCATCTGGGGGGCTAGGCCTTCGGTGGGTTCGTCCAGGATGAGCAAACTGGGGTTGCCCATCAAGGTGCGGCACAGCGCCAGCATTTGCTGTTCGCCACCTGACAGAGTGGCAGCATCTGAATGCCGGCGCTCTTTAAGCAGTGGAAATGTGGCAAAGGCAGTCTCCATCGTCCAATCAAGGGTATGGGTGGTATGGCCTTTTTTTTGGCCCAGCGACAGGTTTTGCTCCACCGTCAATCCGCCAAAAATATCGCGGCTTTCGGGCACATAGCCCACCCCCAGTCGGGCGATTTCAAAGGTCTTGTGGCCCAAGAGCGGCTGGCCGCGCCACGTGATGAAACCGCTTGCGTCCACCAGGCCCATGATGGCCCTGGCCAGGGTGGATCGACCCGACCCGCGATGCCCCAGCAGGGTCAGGGTCTCACCTTGTGCCACGGTCAGCGCAACCCCGTGCAGGATGTGGCTTTTGCCATCAAAGGCGTGCAAATTTTCAATACTCAGCATGACGGGGAGGTCAAGAAGGCCTAAATCGGCCCCAGGGGGAGGCATCCATAAGACCGTTGCACATCGGCATTGGCGCGAATGGCATCAGCCGTGTCAAACGCTTGCAATTGGCCGCTTGCCATCACCGCAATGTGGTCTGCCAGACCCAACACCACGTTCATGTCGTGCTCGATGATCAGCAGCGTTTTACCCACCGTCACGGTTCTGATCAAGCGCACCATGCGACTGGCCTCGGATGGAGACATGCCGGCAGTGGGTTCATCCAGCAGCACCACGGCGGCATCAGAGGCCAGGGTCAGGGCCAGCTCCAGCGCCCGTTGGTCGGCATGGCACAGGTGCATGGCCAAGGTGTCACGCTGCCCGTCCAGCTGCACCCTGGCCATCAGGGTGTGGACGCGGTCACCGATGTCGTGCGGGTGGCTAAGCAGTGACCGGATGCCCCATGAATGGCCCAGTCCAAAAAGCACTGCGCAGCGCAGGTGGTCAAAAACGCTGAGGTTTGGAAAGAGATGGCTTATTTGAAAGCTGCGCGACAAGCCCATCTGCTTGATTGTCCTGGGCGTTTTTCCGTCAATGCGGCAGCCGTTCAGCCATATCTGGCCGCTGCTGGGCCGACAGCGACCGCTGATCAGGTTAAACAAGGTGGATTTGCCTGCACCATTGGGGCCGACGATGCCCAGTCTTGTACCCTGCGGTACGCCCAAGCTCAGGCCGCACAGAATGTGAGATCGGCCAAATCGTTGGTGCAGGTCAATAACCTGAAGCGCACAGGGGCTATCGGTCTGCATTGTCTGCACCGTCTGCATGGCGCGGCCCCTGACGGTAGGCTGGACGCAGGTGACGCACGGCAATCGATGCCAATCCGCCCGGGGCATAGAGCACCATGGCCAAAAAGACGATACCCAGGTACAACTGCCATGCCGGTGTGTGAGCAGACAGCCACACCTCGGCCAGCACCATCAGAATGCCGCCCAAAATGGGGCCTGCAAAGAAGCCTGTTCCACCCAGCAAGGTAAACACCAGGTAAGCAAAAGACCGGCTGCTGCCAAACATGTCTGCTGTGACAATTTCAAACTGCAACGCCGCCAGGCCGCCTGCAATACCAGCAAAAAATGCAGCGATCACAAAGGCTTGGTAGCGCACCCTGTGACTGCTGTAGCCCAAAAAATCACAGCGTTCGGGGTTATCGCGCACGGCCCTGAGCATAAGCCCCAACGGGGTAGCGGTCAGAGCCAACATCAAAGCGGTACAGACCACGGTATAGGCGGCGATCAGGTAGTACAACTGGATTTGGGGTGCATAGCTGATGCCAAAGGGCTGCCAACGGGTCACACGATTGCCCATGATGCCGCCCTCCCCTCCCAAAAAATCTGGCAGTATTTGTGCCATGGTGCAAAGCAACTCGCCAATGGCCAGCGTGATCATGGCAAACGGCATGTGGGTGTAGCGGGTACACACCCATCCCAGCGGCAGCGCCAGCGCAAAACTGGCCACGCCACCTGCCAGCGGCAGCAGACCGACCGGCACAGGCAGCCCGGGGGGGATGGCATTGAGCGCATGGATGGCCGCAAAGGCCCCCGCGCCAAAATAGACCGCATGACCCAAACTGGGCATACCGCCTTGGCCCAGCAGGAGGTTGAAACTTAAGCACCCGATGATGGCGATGCCCATTTGACTGAGAACGGTATGGCCCATGCTGCCAAACAGCAGCGGCGCAGTGGCCAAAACCATGAGTACGCACAAGCCAAAGACCCCAGTGTGCAGGAGACAAGTGCCCCGTTTTGCAACCCTATGGGCAGTCATCACCGTGTACAGGACAGGCTACGGGGACGACAGACCAAGACCAGTATCAGCAACCAGTAAGGCAGTGTGGGGGCCAATTGGCTGACGGTCAAACGCAGCAGCGCATGGTCTTGCTTGATGCCCGCCACGTACCCTACCCCCAGTGATTGCAGCAGGGTGGCGACCGACACATCCACAGAAACAGCCAAAGTTTGCAGCACACCGATGAGCAAGGAGGTCCCAAAAGCCCCTGACAGTGACCCCACGCCACCCGTGACGACCACCACAAACATCAGCCCCGTCATGGATAGGGCCATGCCAGGCTCTGTGACAAAAACCAGCCCCCCCAGCACACCGGCCAATCCAGCAACAGAGCAACCTGCGGCAAACACCAGCGTCAACACCAGGGGCACGTTGTGACCCAGGGCCTCTGCCATGCGGGGGTGGGTAAGAGACGCTGTGACCAAAAGGCCCACGCGGGTACGCATCA
Source organism: uncultured beta proteobacterium (assembly GCA_903822205.1). Classification (GTDB taxonomy): domain Bacteria; phylum Pseudomonadota; class Gammaproteobacteria; order Burkholderiales; family Burkholderiaceae_C; genus Rhodoferax. The sequence continues at coordinate 43,314 of CAIJOK010000122.1, forward strand.
ACAACCAAAGCAGTGCCAAAAGCCCCAGCGCCACGCCCATCACAAACACCCTGTACGCCGGAAAAGGCGTGTTCATCATCCAAAACAAAGGCCGGTCCAGCAAGGCAGGCACACGGTAATCCACCGCACCGCGCCCCCACACCCGTTGCACCAGTTCAAACACGATGAGGCTCAATCCAAAGGTGGCCAGCAAAGGGGCATCGGGGCCGGAGCGGTGCAAGCGGCGCAGGGCAAAACGCTCAAATATTCCCCCCAATGCGCCAACTGCCAGAGGAGCCAACACCAGGGCCACCCAAAACCCCAACCATAACGAGACGCTGTAAGCCAGGTATGCCCCCAGCATGTAAAACGATGCATGGGCGAGGTCGGGAACCCCCATCTGTCCAAAAATCAACGTCAAACCAGCGCTGAGCATGAACAAAAGCAGACCATAGCTCAGACCATTCAGCAGTGAAATGGCAAAAAAGTCCATGGGGTGAATCAAATTAAAATAAACAAAATCAAGTTACAATAAATTAAATACGCTATAATTTTCGTAAAATTAGCTACAGCACCCGTCTTTATTGCATAGATGGTAATTTTTTTGACTTTATTAAGTATTTAACTTTTTATGGGCTTATGAACCTACGTGGTTCCCAATAGGGGTAAGCGCCGTGTACATCGTGACGGCACGATGTCGTCAAGCAGGGCGCTGCATCCCACAGGTGCTGGGTGTACTGACCGTCTCGGGGTCAAACTGCCGCACCGGTACAAAGGTATAGCCGGTGTTCTCAAGACTATAGGGGTAGCGCTGATCAATTTTTTGCCACTGGGCGATGAACAGGCTTTGTTGCAACTGGTGGTCAGACCGACGCATCAAAATAGTGCCGGCGTAGCTGGGTATGGACAGACCTTCGAGGGCTGCGGCCACTCTGACGGGGTCAGTGGATTGGGACTGGGCCATGGCGGCGCTCAATAGCCGGATGCCGTCGTAGCTTTGGTAGGTGTAAAACTCCTGGTGGTAAGTCGCCTTAAAGGCTTTTTGCAAAGCACCCAGCTCTCCGCTGGGGTTGGAGTGTCCCTGCGCAACGGTATAGACCTGCATGGACTGACCCGCCGAACGCCCCGGATGCTCTGTACTGTCTGGCTGCGCTACCAGCGCCGCCAATGCGGCGGGCGTATCGGTAGCCTGAGCGTAATAGGTATAGAGCGGCAGCTTAAGGCCGGCATCGTGCAGCGCTCTGACCAACAGTGTCAGATCAGCGCCCCAATTGCCGGTGACGATGGCATCAGCGCTGGACTGCCTGATCTTGGCCGCATAGGGGGCAAAGTCCTTGACTTGGCCCAGCGGGTGCAAGTCATTGCCCACGATACGGATGTCTGGCCGCAAGCGTTGCAGGCCGTCCGTGAAGTGCTTCACCACCTGCTGACCGTGGGAATAATTCTGGTTGATCAAATAAACAGCATGAACCTGCGGCTGATCTTTCAAAAATAGGGTCAGCGCCTTCATCTTCATGGCGGTGTCGGCCACCAGTCTGAAATGCCAATAACTGCACTTGTCACCGGTCATCGCGGGGTCAACGGCGGCGTAATTCAGGTAGATCACCTCGGCCCCCGGGTGGCGGGCATTGTGTTTGGACACGGCATCGGCGATGGCCATGCCAGCACCCGAGCCTGCCCCCTGCGTGACGTACCTGAAGCCTTGGTCGATGGCCGCCCCCAAGGCGTTCAGGCTGTCCTGTGGCAGGCCCTTGTTGTCAAAACCTGTCACATCAAAGCGACCCCCCGCAGGGTTACCAGGGCTACGAACACCGGAGAGTTGACTGGCCACAAACTGCCAGGCTCTCAGTTGGTTTTGGCCCACATTGGCAAAGGGGCCAGACAGGGGGTCGATGTAAGCGATCCGGACAGTCTGACCACTTTGGGCCAAGGCGGTAACCGCAGCGGTCCAAAAGGCTACAGCGCCCGTCCATAAGGCGCATACCGCTATTGCTCTTATAGCAAAACGCACAGGGGTGGCAAAGACTTACTCAATTTTGGCCTTGGAACGCAGCTCTTGCTGGTATTTAGACAGGCTTTGTTGCTGAATTTGCTGGGCCACCTGGGGTTTGATGGCTTCAAGCTTGGGTAATTCAGCGTCGCGAACATCGTCCAGACGAATGATGTGGTAGCCAAACTGGGTTTTGACGGGGGCATCGGTGATACCGCCCTTGGCCAGCTTGGTCAGCGCTTGTGAAAACTCGGCAACGTAGTTACCGGCTGCGGCCCAGCCAAGCTCGCCACCTTTGGCACCAGAACCCGGGTCTTTGCTGGACTTTTTGGCAATGTCTTCAAATTTTCCGCCCTTTTTAAGCTGGGCAATGATGGCCTTGGCCTGTTCTTCTTTTTCAACCAGAATATGGTGAGCCTTGTATTCCTTACCATTATTGGAAGCTACAAATTTATCATATTCGGCCTTGATCTCTTCGTCCGATACAGGGTGATTTTTTTGGTAATTGGTAAAAAGCTCACGGATCAGAATAGTTTGTTGCGCCAATTCCATCTGGGTTTTGAAATCGTCTGTGGCATCGAGACCCAGCTTTTTAGCCTCCTGGATAAATATCTCACGGGCAATCACTTCTTCTTTGATCTTGCCCTCAATTTCGGGGGTAACTTTAGTACCAGAGCGCTGCACTTGTTGGGTTAGCGTATCAGCGCGGGACTGGGGAATGGCTTTGCCGTTGACGATGGCGATGTTTTGTGCGAAGGCCGTGCTGCCAAGGCCGCCCAGCAACGCCGTGCTGACGACGGCGGAGACAAGTTTCAGTTTCATGCAAGTGTCCATAGATAAGTCAAAGAGTTAATAAAGTTAATAAAGTTGGTAAAGTTGATAACAGAAAGCACTAATAAGTTACGAATCACAAATTAGATACGTATAGCAAACAGTCGTATCATATAAATCAATGACTTACAGAAAAATATACGTATTAAACTTATGGTCAGTAACTTAAGACAGAGAAAAAAATGAAAAGAGCACAAGGGATGCGGGCGCGCACGTCAGCCGGGCACACCCACGGGATCATTCATCAAGACGCTTTGGCTTTGGCCTCGGCATCGTCGGATGTCAGGTAGCGTGCAATGTAAATCCCTTGGCCCAAAAGGAACAGCAGCGGAAAAGCATAGCCCCACAGCTTGAAATTCATCCAGGCATCGGTGCTGAAATAAGCCGCCACATACGCGTTGATCAAGGCCATGAACGCGCAGTACCCCACCCAGATCACGTTCAATCGTAACCAGACAAAGTCAGGCAAAGTCAGTTGGCCGCCAAGCAGCAGCTTCAAAAAGTTCTTTTTGGCACCCCATACCGCCACAGCCAGACCCAGAGCCAGGGCGGCATACAAGACGGTGGGCTTCCACTTGATGAAACGGTCATCGTGCAAGAACAAGGTCAAACTGCCAAACGCCAAAACCAGTGCCAGGGTTATCTTGTGCATGACTTGCAGCTTGCGGTCAATGCCATAGACCAGCGCCATTTGGAGGGCGGTAGCAGCCATCAGCACCGCAGTACCGGTATAAATGCCGCCCCATTTGTACGCGCCAAAAAAGAGCAGGATGGGTAAAAAGTCGAGCAAAATTTTCATAGGGCGGCGAGTTTAACCACGCCCTCCCCCTGATGATGAAACTGGCCCCACAGCTTGGACGGAGTGCAACACAATTCAAGGCGATCGTGTCGGGTCTCCCCGTATTTCTGCTGCGATTCAAACGGGCGACAGCTTGGTTGTTTCGTGAGAAGGGGTAAGCAGGTGCGCATGGACGATACCGGCTTTAAGGTAACGGTAAACGTGCAGCCCAGTCGCCCGCAAAGAGGTGTCATCCCAGCGTCTGCCGGCCTCAAGGTAAACGTAACCCGTAGAGGCAACGGCCTGCGCCGCAGCTTGCAGGGCCGCCTCCAACAGCGTAGCGTCAAACGGCGGGTCCAAAAACACAGCGTCAATGCTGCCCGGGGCCTGCTGCCACAGGGTGTCTATGCCGTTACCGACCACCACGCGAACCGCATGCGCCGCCAATCTGACTTGGGTGCTTTGAATTTGTGCCGCATGTACGGGATCTTGCTCAACAAGCAATACATCAGCGGCTCCGCGGGATGCAGCCTCAAAACCCAGCACGCCTGTGCCTGCAAAAGCATCCACACAGCGCCAGCCAGTCAGGTCTTGCCCTAACCAATTGAACAAAGTTTCACGCACACGATCCGGCGTGGGCCGCAGGCCGGGCCGGTTGGCAACAGGCAGTTTGCTGCGCATCCACTGCCCACCAATGATGCGGATGGTGTGTGAAGTCATGGTCACGGAAGATCACGCCAGTGGGCCGTACAGGCACGGATGCGGTCGATGGTCTGGGCGACGGGCGCTCTGGCAGAGACCTCCAGCCCCAGTTGTCGGGCGATGTCGTTGACCTTGGCGGGGTTCAACGGCAAACCGCCGGCATCTATGGCAGCCAACAAGTCCAGCGCCCTTTGGCGTTCAGGGGAAAGACAAGGTGGTAGCCACAGTAAACGACGAACCCAGCGGATCATGGTTGGTAGCGGTGTCATGGGGACGTAGCGTCATTTGTAGCGTAATTTCTGATGACTTTGAGTGTAGTGTGGCCCTTGATCAGCCTCCACAGCCTGGGACGACGGGGGCATGCCAAAATAATGTATGCCTGTGTCAGATGCCCTATCCACCCCCTCTACTGTGTCGCTGGACCAAACCGACGGGTTGGCGCTGACGGCGCTGTACCGTGCGGCCATTGGCTCTGTCCATACAGACTATTACCAATCGGTCTTTGAGCGCTTTGAGATCACTCAGCGGGCCAGTTGGTCCTGGAACTGGGCAGCGGCGGCACTCACCCTGAACTGGCTGATTTTCAGAAATCTATGGGGTCCGGCCCTGATCTACGCAGGCATTTGGGTAGCAGTGCCTTTGCTGCTGGGGCTGGGGCGACTTGTCTTTCGGTGGCCCAGCCCTGTTGAATACAGCGTGATTCTGATCTGTGCGGTGCTAAGTTGTGTGATCCCCGGGGGGGTAGGTAACGCCGTGTTGTACGCCAAAAGTCGCCACAACATGGCAACTGCACTGGCCGAGACAGCGACGCTTGCCAATGCCTGCACCGTTTTAGCGCAACAAGCCAGCTCGCGGCGACGGTTGATCAGCCTGGCGTTCATCAACGGTTTTGTGGGAAGTCTCGTGGCACTGGTTTATTTTTGGGCACCACTCGACATGTCGGCCAAGGCCCCTGTTCTGCCCGGATTGATGCCGCCTCACGCTGCGCCGCCACAGCCAGTGACTCCGGTGCGTGCTTCTGCGGCATCATCACCGGTCTTGCTGCCTGCTTCTGCACCTGTTTCTATGGCTGCACCGGTATCCGCCCCTATAACCGTTCCTATAAGCGCCCCTATAAGCGCCCCTGTCCCCGCCCTTATCTTCGCACCCATCCTGACCGCTGCACCGGCCAGGGTGTCTGCCTCTGCCGTCGTCGCTGTACCGATTTCAACGGCCAGACCACCGGCCACTTTGCCACTGCCGGCTGTGCAAGCGGCCCCCGACACGCCACAAACCAAGCCCCCCGAACCTCATGAACCTCATCAAGCCAGGATGCCACGCTCATCCAATGCGGCCTACGTGGATGTGGGACTGTTCTCTGATGCCCAAAATGCGCACGAAGTTCACGCCAAACTGGTGGCGGCTGATTTGCCAGCCTTTATCAGGGAGGTCCCATCCCGCAGAGGAAACTTGATCAAGGTGGGGGCAGGGCCGTTTGACACACGCTTGAAAGCACGCCAAGCCATCGCAAAAATTCGCGATCTTCATCTGGATGCGGCGCTGGCCAGGCCCAAAAAAGCCATGATTCAACAGCCGTCCCATGCGACCTATGTGGATGTGGGACTGTTCGCTGATGCCCAACATGCGCACGAAGTTCACGACAAACTGGTGGAGGCTGATTTGCCGGCCTTCATCAAGGAGGTTCAAACCCGCCAAGGAACCTTGATCAAGGTGGGTGCAGGGCCGTTTGAGACCCGCTTGCAGGCACACGAAGCCATCACAAAAATCAGCGATTTTTATCTGGATGCGGCAGTGGCCAAACCAACTGCCACGTTGCCACTGCCGGCTGCGCAAACGGCCTCTGACACGCCGCCCACCCAGCCCCCCGATCCTGCTCAAGCCGGGATGCCACACTCGCCCGAAGCGGCCTACGTGGATGTGGGACTGTTCGCTGTTGCCCACAATGCGCACAAAGTCCACGCCAGACTGGTGGCAGCCGATTTGCCTGCCTTTATCAAGGAGGTTCAAACCCGCAGAGGCACCTTGATCAAGGTGGGAGCAGGGCCGTTTGATACCCGCTTGCAGGCACGCCAAGCCATCACAAAAATCCGAGATCTTCATCTGGATGCGGCGCTGGCCAAACCGTGAGGTGTGCCCCAAAACACGGCACAATCATGCCCCCGTTCGTATCCCGCAGGACTTTTGCAAAAAAGTCACGGTCGGGCACGCCGATGCTGGACCGTTGGTTGGCACGCTGACCATCTGTGTCACAAGACATGCACTGTTTTTGGTCAATCCTCACAATTCTGCCTTCATGAATTCTCCACCAGCGTCCCACATTGACCTTACCCACTGCGAAACAGAGCCTATTTGTTATCCGGGTGCCATTCAGCCGCATGGTGTGCTGCTGGGGCTGAGCGTCACACAACGCGTGATCTTGGCCGCCAGCCAATCTTGTCAAGCCTGGCTGGGGCTGTCGGCCCAGACGCTGTTGGGGCAAGCGTTGGGTCAGGTGTTTGGGTCTGGTTTTGAGGCATCCTTGCAGGCACATGCCCCTGATGGGCGGGCCTCTCTTGTGCCCCTATCGTTCAACGGTCGATCATTTGTAGCCAGATGCTGCACCAGCAGCACGGGCCAGATAGTGCTGGACATCGAGTCTGATGTCTCACACCTTGCTCTGTCTTCCCTTGACATGAGCTATCTCCACCGTGGTGCTCTGGCGGACTGGCGTGAACTGGACACCGTGGCCCAAGTGACGCAAGCCGCCGCACACTGGCTTCGCGGGATCACCGGCTTTGACCAGGTGATGATTTACCGATTTGATGCCGACTGGAACGGCGAGGTGATCGCTGAGTCTGTCGCCAGTCACGTCCAGCCCTATTTGGGCCTGAATTTTCCGGCCGGTGACATTCCGGCTCAGGCGCGTGAACTGTTTCGGCTGTGCCGGATACGTTTGATCCCGGACGTAAGCTATGCTCCGTCGCCCCTTCTGGCCGTGTCAGACCCCCATGCCATCGACATTGGACGCTCTAGTCTGCGCAGCGTATCTCCCATCCATCTGGAGTATTTGCGTTACATGGGGGCTAGGGCCACGATGGTCGGTGCTCTGGTGGTGGAGGGCCGACTGTGGGGCTTGGTGTCGTGCCAGCAAAAAAATGCGCCCAAGTTTTTGTCGCCCGCAGAGCGCGACGTTCTGGCCTGGGTGTGTGATGACCTGTCTGCCTTGATCCAGGCCAAATGGACACGCGAACGTCGCAGCCGTGAACGCAGTCTGACCGCACGCCGACGCACCTTGGTTGCCGAAATTCGCCGGATGGACTTCAGGCAGCTTATGCAGGCCCAGAACAATGCCGATCTGCTGGGTGTTGTGGGGGCCGATGGCTTTGCTCTGGTGAAGGGCGACTCCATTTTGACCACCGGACACACCCCAGAACTGGCCCGGATCCGCGATCTTGACCGGTGCTTTCTGGCGCGAGGTAGCACAGTGCCCTTGCTGGCCAGTCACGCCTTGTGCCGTGATTTTGGGCTGGCCGACACTGGGGACGGTGTCGCAGGTGTCCTGTTTGTTTCGGTGTTGCGCAAACCCGTGGTCACCATGATTTGGTTCAGGCGCGAGCGTCAGGCTTTGGTCAGTTGGGGCGGTGACCCCCGCCACCCGCATCTGTGCGACGAAACTGGACGCATGTCACCCCGCAAGTCCTTTGATCAGTTCATGCAAAAAATACGGGGGCAGGCGCTGGCTTGGTCATCTGAAGAGGTCGACTCGGCCCACGATCTGAGCACGCTGATCGAGATCAACGCTCTGCGTGAGAGCGAATCCCACCTGAGAGAAGCCCAACAAATTGCCTCTTTGGGCAGTTGGGAATGGGAAATGGCCACTGGTTTACACCTCTGGTCAGACCAGCAATACCGCATTTTTGGCCTGGATCCACAAACAACCAGCCCCAGCGCGGACCTGTTCTTTCAGGTGGTGCATCCTGATGACCATGAACGGGTTAAGGCAGCCGTAACCGCCACCGTGGACAGGCACGTGCCATACAACCTAGAGTGCCGCATTGTGCGTCCTGAGGGTGAGACTCGACACGTTCACATCAGTGGCCATCTTGAACATGACCCAGCCGGCCACCCGCAGCGCATGGTGGGAACACTGCAAGACATCACTGAGCGCATTCAAACCCGAACGCGCCTGGAGAACTTGCTGGCGGAGCAAAAAGCACTGCTGGACAACAGTCTGATCGGCATTGCTCAGGTGTGTCGTCGCCAAATTGTCTGGGCCAACCCCGCCTTTGAGAGCATGCTGGGCTACGCCACTGGAGAACTGACGGGGCAATCTACCTTCTCGGTTTACAACAGCGAGGATACTTGGCTTGCCCTGGGTGCTGCGGCCCATCCTGTGCTGTTTGCAGGCAAGGTCTATCGCACCGAGATCGAATTTATGCGCAAAGACCGAAAGACCATCTGGGTTGATTTAAGCGGCGTGATGATCGACATGGCAAGCAAGCGATCTTTGTGGTGCTATGTCGAAATCACCGAACAAAAACGCGCTTTTGACCTGCTACGCGAGAGCGAAAGCCGTTTTCGAGCCATGGCAGACAGTGCGCCGGTCATGATCTGGATGGCAGGCACCGACAAGCTTTGTCACTGGTTCAACCAAGGCTGGTTAAGTTTTACAGGTCGCAGCATAGCGCAAGAGAGCGGCAACGGTTGGGCGGAAGGTATTCATGCCAGCGATAGCCAACTCTGCCTGGACACTTACACGTCAGCCTTTGATGCACGCCAGGACTTTGTGGTCGAATACCGTTTGCGCCGTTTTGACGGGCAATACCGATGGCTGCTTGACCACGGTGTGCCAAGGTTTGACGCGAACGGCCAATTTTCAGGCTATATCGGCTCTTGCCTGGACATCACCGATACCAAGCAAATTGCGGTGGATCTTCAGGCCAGCCAGCATCGCCTGTTGCTGGCCCAGGAGGGTGCCCATGTGGGTATCTGGGAGTGGAACTTGAGCACCGGCGAACCGTATTGGTCACCCGAGTGTGAACGTCTCTATGGTCTGTCACCAGGGACGCTCAAGAGCATCAATGACTGGCAATCGCGGGTACACCCGGATGACCTTGCCTTGATCGATGCCCAATGGGATGGCAACATCAACCTGGGCAACCCCTTTGAAGTGGAGTACCGCGTCTTGCTGGACTCTGGAGAAACTCGCTGGATTTTGAGCCAAGGCCGCGCCCAGTACGATGCTTCAGGCCATCCCATTCAACTGTCCGGCATTAACCTGGACGTGACGGCACGCCGCAACGCCGAGGCCGAACTGATACGGGCCAAAGACGATGCCTTGGCCGCCAATGTGGCCAAGAGCCGTTTCTTGGCCACCATGTCGCACGAAATTCGCACCCCGATGAACGGCATTTTGGGGATGACGCAGCTTTTGTTAATGCCCGATTTAACAGATAGCGAGCGGCGCGAGTACGCCCGCACCATTTTGTCATCAGGCCAAACGCTGCTGACCTTGCTCAACGACATTCTGGACCTGTCCAAGATCGAGGCCGGCAAAATGCAATTGGAACGCATTGTGTTTGATGCCGACGCACTCCTGCGCGAAACCCGCGCTTTGTTCTCGGGGGCGGCCCACACCAAGAGTCTGCAACTGTTGCACCGGTGGCGTGGAACGACGGGCAGTCGTTATTTGGCCGATGCCCACCGGCTGCGCCAGATGCTGTCTAACCTGGTAGGCAACGCCATCAAGTTCACGCAGCAAGGCTCCATCCGCATTGAAGGGGTAGAGCTTTTGCGAGACAGCCAATCTGTCATGCTTGAGTTTTCGGTCACCGACACCGGCATTGGCGTACCGTCGGACAAACTTGCTTTGCTTTTCAAACCTTTTTCGCAAACTGACAGCTCAACGACACGAGAATTTGGCGGCACAGGGCTGGGCCTGTCTATCGTCAGCCAACTGGCCAAAATGATGGGGGGTGAAGTGGGCATCGACAGTACACCGGGTCAAGGTTCACGGTTTTGGTTTCGGATGCGGGCCGAGTGTCAGGCACCTGAAGAGGACAGCCGCAGTCATGAACGCCCAGATCGCGGTCACGCGGTGGCCGCGGACACCCCACCCACAGGGCGTGTGCTGGTGGTCGAAGACAACGTCGTCAATTGCATGGTCATTGAGTCCCTGTTGAATAAAATCGGCGTAACCCTGACACTTGCCTATGATGGCCAGCAGGCCCTGGATGCCATTACCCAGGGTGACCAGCCCGATTTGATCCTGATGGATTTGCATATGCCGGTCATGGATGGCTACACCGCAACCGAGCGGATCAGACAATGGGAGTTCACCCAAAACCGGCCACACTTGCCCATCGTTGCCCTGACGGCAGATGCCTTTTTGGAAGACCGACAACGCTGTAAAGCAGCGGGCATGGATGATTTTTTGACCAAGCCCATCGGGTTTTCTGACCTTAAACTGACACTGTCCAAATGGTTACCGGTGATGCGTGAATCTGCCGTAAGTGCTTTACCGTCAGACGCTGCCATTCGACCTTTGGACCACGTTCTATTTGGCACGATGGTGGATGAGATCAAACCCCTATTGGCACAAAACATGTTTGATGCCATTGCACGATTCAAAGAACTACAGGCCTTGACAGCCGGAACCGAAGTGGCGACAGAGATGAATGAGATCGATCTGATCTTGTCGGGCTTCCGTTTCGACGTGGCCTTGCAGCGTTTGAATCATCTGGCTGAGCTCTGCCGCCCTTAAATTTGTCATGACGAACCCTACGAACCACACCAAACCCAAAATTCTGGCCATCGATGACGTTCCGGCCAATCTGCTCACACTGGGTGCCGCCCTGGCTGGAGAGTTTGCCCTGCAAATTGCCAGCTCAGGGGCCATGGGACTGGCACTGGCCGAAAAGTCACCCCCCAGCCTGATTTTGCTGGATGTCATGATGCCTGAAATGGATGGCTTTGAGACCTGCCGCCGGCTGAGGGCTTTGCCTACCCTGACCAACATCCCCATTGTGTTTGTGACGGCCATGCACGACCTGGACTCTGAAATGACGGGATTGGCACTGGGGGCTGCTGACTACATCACCAAACCTATTGATGTGGGTGTGGCCCGTCAGCGCATCCGCAATCTTCTGGATCGTGAACGCCTGCGTCAGCAGCTTGAATGCCAGCGCGACCAATTGGCTGCCGAAGTTTTGCGCAGGCAAAAGTCCGAGGACATGCTTCGCAAACTGTCAGTGGCCGTTGAGCAAAGTCCTGCCTTGGTGGTGATCACCGATGCCAACGCCTGCATTGAATATGTCAACCCACGCTTTACTCTGGCAACGGGCTACCAGGCAGAAGATGTTGTTGGAAAAAACCCCCGATTTTTGCAATCAGGCCAGGTTACCCCCGAGACCTATCAGGCGATGTGGGAGCAATTGACGCACGACCAAATGTGGCATGGCGAGCTGATCAACTGTCGCAAAAATGGTGAAATTTATTGGGAGGACACCCAGATTGCCCCCATCAAGAGCCAGGATGGCATCGTGACCCACTATGTTGCCATCAAGACTGAAATTACCGAGCGCAAACGTCTGGAAGAACAGGTTCGCGAACTGGCTTTTTTTGACCCTCTCACCCATCTGGCCAACCGCAGGCTTTTAGATGATCGCCTGGGCCTGGCCATGGCGGCCGGTAAACGCAGCACCTGTTACTCAGCCGCCATGGTGCTTGATCTGGACAACTTCAAACCCCTCAACGACCGGTACGGTCACCTCGTAGGCGACCTGCTGCTCGTAGAGGCCGCCCGTCGGTTGTTGGCTTGTGTTCGCCAGATCGACACGGTGGCACGCTTTGGTGGCGACGAGTTTGTCGTGATTGTGGGCGAACTGGATACTGACCTCACACTGTCCACCGAACAGGCCAAGGGGGTTGCCGAGAAAATTCGCATGGCCCTTTCTGCGCCCTATCTGCTGCAGGTCACGCAGCCGAGTGGCTTGGCATCCTGCATTGAGCACCATTGCACCGCCAGCATTGGCGTGATGGTTTTTTTGGGCGACGAAGCCAGTCAGACCGACATCCTGAAATGGGCCGACGGTGCCATGTACCAAGCCAAAGACGATGGGCGCAATGCGATCCGTTTGTTTGATCAGGAGGTTCATCATGGAGACCAACGCTAAATCAAAATCACACAACCAATTTGTTCCTGGTTCACCGGTCGTCACCCTGGTGGCAGCAGCCTTGCTGTGTCTGATGCTGATCGTGGGCTACTTTTTGCGGGTTGGCTATCAACATGCCATTCGTGCCGTCGAGGTTGAGACGCGTAACCTAGCAAAGGTGATGGAATCCAGGTTGTCAAGTGAATTTTCACGTGTCGATGGGGTGCTGAGCTTTATCGCTCACGAGGTGCAATCGGCCCCCTTTGACAGTCGATTGGCAGCCGTCTCTGAAGGGCAGTCACAGTACCTTGTTCGGATGGTGACCAGTTTTCCCAACGTAGCCGGATTGTTTGCTTTCGATGCCAGCGGCATGATGCAAATCGCCTCTAACCCGGGGGTCAAACCCTACAGCATCGCTGACCGTCTTCATTTTCAGACGCTGCGTGACAACCCGCACATCAGCCTTGTCTTTTCAGAACCCCTCATGTCGCGATCAACGGGCCAATGGTCACTGATTCAAGCCCGATCGATCCGCGATGATGCAGGGCAATTCTTGGGTGTTGTCACCGCCGTTTTGCATATGGACACGTTTTCAGATTTGTTTCGCAGCGTGGAGGTGGGCGCTGGCGGTGCAATATTGCTGCGGCGCAGTGATAACTTTAAGCTGGTCACACGCTCTCCACGTTACAACGAAAAGGACTTTAACCAACCCCTTCCTGCTGGCAATCCCATCCGTGAGCGCCTGGAGTCCGGAGCCAAACAAGGCACCTTAGCGTTCACGGCAAGCACCGACGGTGTTCAGCGCATCGGCAGTTTTGTCAAGCTGGATGAGCGCTTTCCATTTTATGTGCAGGTTTCTTTTGCCAGAGATCACTACTTGTTCGCATGGCGGCAACAAGCAATGTGGATGGGTTTATTGGTCATGATTTTGCTGCTGGCGTTTGGAGTGGCACTGGTACGCCTTGTCAAAGGTGACCGGTTGGCAGCAATGGCGCAACAAAAAACTTTGCATGAGAGTGAAAAGAATAGCGCATTACTGCGCCACGCCAGCGATGGCATTGCCATCCTGGATGTTGACGGCCTCTTGGTTGAATGCAGCGACTCATTTTGTGCCATGCTGGGCTATGCACGTGACGAATTGATCGGGATGCACCTGGCCCAATGGTCTGAAGGCTATGACACCGATGCGCTGATGCAGTCATTCAGACAGCGGCTTAAGGCATCGGCATACGTGCTGTTGGAGTCCCGTCACCGTCGCAAGGATGGCAGCCATTACGATGTGGAGATCAGCAGTGTTCCTGTTGAAATTGGCGGCCAGATGTTTCTGTTCAATTCGTATCGCAACATTACCAAGCGCAAGCGAATCGGTGCAGAACGTGACCGCCTACTCAAAATTATCGAGGAAGCCCCCGAATTCATTGCCCTGTCCGACATGCAGTCGCATCTTGTGTATCTCAATCTGGCGGGGGCCAATATGTTGGGTTTGACAGAAGATGAAGATTGTTCCAGTCTAACCCTCAGCAACATACATCCCGAGTCGGCCGCCCGTCACATCATGCAAGCGGTTGTGCCCACCGTATTGAAAGAGGGGTACTGGCAGGGTGAGACCACGTTGTTGCACCGTGACGGACACGAGATACCCGTCTCACAACTGTTATTGGTTCATCGCGATGAGTTTGACAAGCCCGCCTATGTGTCCACCATCATGCGCGATATTTCGCAGCAAAAGGCCTACGAAACCCAGCTTACCAACGCCAAAGAAGCTGCAGAAGCCGCCAATGTGGCCAAGAGCCGCTTTTTGGCCACCATGTCGCATGAGATTCGTACCCCGATGAACGGCATTTTGGGCATGGCCCAGCTTTTGCTGATGCCCAACCTGGTTGAGCGTGAACGCCGCGAATATGCCCGCACCATTTTGTTGTCAGGGCAAACACTGCTGACTTTGCTCAATGACATTCTGGACTTGTCCAAAATAGAAGCCGGCAAGGTTCAGTTGGACAGCACGGTGTTTGAGCCTGAGTCTCTGATGCGCGAAACCCAGTCCCTGTTTTCAGGTGCCGCACAGACCAAAAATTTACAGATGCACTGCCAGTGGCAAGGCCCTTCTGAGCATTGCTATTTGGCCGATGCCCATCGACTGCACCAGATGCTTGCCAATCTGGTGGGCAACGCCATCAAGTTTACCCAGCAGGGATGGGTACGCCTTGAGGGCACAGAGCTTGAACGCGACGGCGACACAGCCCTGCTTGAATTTACGGTCAGCGACACGGGTGTGGGCATACCGCCGGACAAAATTGATTTGCTGTTCAAGCCTTTTTCTCAGACCGATAGCTCGACCACGCGCATGTTTGGTGGCACGGGGCTGGGGCTGTCCATCGTGAGCCAACTGGCCCGCATGATGGAAGGCGATGCAGGGGTTGAGAGCGTGGAAGGCCAAGGTTCTAAATTTTGGTTTCGTCTGCGTGCCAAATGTGTGGCTAACGAAGCTGCAAGCCGCAGTCAAGGACCCTCACAGTCCGGCGACGCAGCGTCTGAGACCCCCTTGGCGGGCATCAAGGTGCTGGTTGCTGAGGACAACGATGTCAATCGCATGGTGATTGAGTCCCTGTTGAACAAGATCGGCGTGAGCCTGACACTCGCCCACGATGGCCAGCAAGCGCTAGATGCCTTGACGCTAGGGGAACGTCCTGATTTGATTTTGATGGACTTGCACATGCCAGTCATGGACGGCTATTTGGCCACCGAGCAGATCAGGCAATGGGAAAGCAGCCAACAACTGCCTCGCTTGCCCATCATTGCCCTGACCGCCGATGCCTTTGAAGAAGATCGCCAGCATTGCCTGGCTGTGGGCATGGACGACTTTTTGACCAAGCCGATAGCGCTGGATGCCCTTCAATCAGTCTTGGTCAAGTGGCAGCCTAGGAAGGACAGACGGGCCGCCGAGACCACGGTACCTGTAGCCGACTTTTTGCCACTGGATCGATCTCTTTTTATAGCCCAGGCGCAGGCCCTCTTGCCGCTGCTGGCACACAACATCTTCGATGCACTGGCCCAATTCAAGGACTTGCAGGCGCTGACAGCCGGCACTGAGCTTGCGGCAGCCATGGACAGCATGAGTCCACTGGTGGAATCGTTTCAATTTGATGAAGTGCATGAACGTTTAAGCAAACTCGCAGAGGTCAGTCAGCCTGTGGTGCATCCACCCCACAACCCCGCCGTCGCTAGACCCAAAATTTTGGCGATCGACGATGTTCCAGCTAACCTGTCCATCCTGAGAGCCGCTTTGGCGGATGAGTTTGTGCTGCAAATTGCCAACTCGGGGGCCGCAGGCTTGGCTTTAGCCGCAGAGTCACCGCCTGACCTGATCTTGCTGGACGTGATGATGCCCGAGATGGATGGCTTTGAGACCTTCCGTCGCCTGAAAGTTTTGCCTACATTGGCCCATATTCCTATCGTCTTTATCACGGCCATGCACGATATGGAATCCGAAGTGACTGCGCTGGCACTGGGGGCTGCAGACTACATCACCAAGCCGATCGACGTATGCACTGCCCGCCTGCGCCTCAGCAATCTGCTGGAACGCGAACAACTTCGTCGTCAAATGGAACACCAACGTGACCAGTTGGCAACAGAAATCACCGAGCGCAAATTGCTTGAAGATGAAGTGCGGCAAATGGCTTTTTATGACCCTCTGACCCATCTGGCCAACCGCAGATTATTGGATGACCGACTGGCTCAGTCCATGGCTGTCAGCCAACGCAGTGCGCGCTACTCAGCGCTGATGGTGCTTGATTTGGACAAATTCAAACTCTTGAACGACCGGTATGGTCACCTGGTGGGAGACGTGTTATTGATCGAGGCCGCACGGCGACTGTCGGCCTGTGTGCGCCAAGTTGACACCGTAGCGCGTTTTGGCGGCGATGAGTTTGTCGTGATTTTGAGCGAGCTAGACACCGATAAAACGGTATCCATTGCACAGGCCACAGCGGTGGCCGAAAAAATTCGCGTTGCCCTGTCAGCACCCTACCTACTGGAAGTCTCTCAGCCATATGGTGCGGCTTCCACCGTAAAACACCACTGCACCACCAGCATCGGTGTGGTTGTTTTTCTGGGCGACTTGACCAATCCAGTTGACATCCTGAAGAGGGCTGACGATGCGATGTACAGGGCCAAAGACGACGGGCGTGATGTGATACGGTTGTTTGATAGGGATGCCAAAGAGAGGGTGGATGCTGAATTTCAGACAAAAATTGAAAATGTCCTAAATTTAGGAGTTCAATAAAGTGAGAGAGGCAATAAAGCGAAAAGTGTACACGCTGAGTTTAAAGCCAGGGTTGGCTTGGAGGCTTGGGGATGGTGACAAGATCATCGTATTTCTGATATTTTGCGACTTAATTCGCGGATTCAGGATTTCTAGAACTTAGTTATTACTTGAAATTCTCTGATTTTACTGAGAAACTTATTAGTAGAACTTTCCAGATCACTATCATGCTGAGCAGGATACAGCGTCAGACTCATATCATCCCTCAATGCTGCCGCTGTCAATGAAAACTGACTATTGGAGCAAATCAAAATATCACTTAGGCGCATAAGTCCATGAACCATATGCGGATTACCCCCGATAGCCGCTATCGAATTTACATCTAATTTATTCAATTGTTCAATCATTACGTTAGACAAAGGCGAATCAGAAACAACCAATAAGTTATCTACAAATTTACATATTTTCGCAATCATTCTTATAAATGAATAATCGCTCACTATAAATGAAGCCACATTCACGTAATCGCCACGTCGGATATGCATGCATGCAAACGATTTATCTCCAAACATCTGCTTTTTGTAATCAAATACATCATTTCCTATTGCAAATTTATTTGCAATATTTGGCTGAATAAGGCCATCCATTCCAAGATTAAGTTTTTCAGGGCCATCCCATACAACATCAACGTACTCACCTGAAGGTTGAAGAAAATCCCACATTTCAATCCCGTAACAACCTAATTCCCATTTCCAGTGGGACATATCATTTTTTATGCCAGGGGTTGCCAAATGAAATGGAGTTTGAAAATAACCGAAATAAGCGCCAATCGGTTCAGTATGATTGCTTAATAAATTATGGTATGCAGCCGCACTTATAATTTGCGCACCTAATCCACCGGTAAAAGAAATTATTTTCATGATTTCGTTCAAGTTATTGAATTTACATTACAGACAATCAGTTATTTCATATTTTATTTTTCATCAATGACTCATCAAGGCTCCCGACCCGCTTCATCAAGCCCTTTCGTCAGCGGCCATGCTAAATACGAAAGCACCGAACGTTTACCCACCACAATCTCAGCTGACAGGGTCATACCTGGCAACAATCGTGCACTTGCAGGCATGTTTTTTAACTTTGTCGTATCCAATGTCAATCGCCCCTGATAGTAAGCGTTGGCAACAGGGTTGCCAGCAGTATCTTTTCGAAAGGCATCTCCGCTGATGCTACGTACTTTGGCATCAAGAGTGCCATGTTTTTGATAGGGATAGGAATCAAGCTTCAGATTAACCGGATGCCCAATTTTAAGGTAACCCACGTCCATCGAATCAATTTGAACTTCAGCCTCCAACGTCACATTCAGTGGAACGAGTGTAAAAAACGTCTCTGCAGCTTGCACGATAGAACCTTTTGACAATTTGGCAATTTCAAGCACGACAGAATCGAGCGGTGCGACCAAAGTGACCAATTTGGATCGTTTATCCGCTTTTTGTAATTGCTCTTTCAGAGAATCGCGCTCGCGAGATGTAGCAAGCAAATCTTCCATCAACTTTTGCCGCCAACCTTTCTCAAAAGCTATTTTTTCTGAATCTGCAGCAGCTAAGTCACGTTTTATTTCATTTTCACGACTGGTGACCTGTTCAAGTTCGCGGACTACTTCTTTAGTTCTAAGCTGGGCTTCAAACAATTGGAGGGGTGCGCTAAATTTTTGCTCCACCATTTTTTCTTGCATGGCCTCTAGTTGTTTGACGGAACGTAAGCGCGATGCGAGCAAACGTTGATCTTCGCGATTGCTTGCCAATGCCGCTCGCAGTTTAGCTGCGCTCTCAGAAAGCTTCATTTGTTGAGCACGGTAATTCGCCCTGCGTTCATTTAACAAATCCGCCTGTATCTTGTCGTCTGAATTGATAACCAACCTATCATTTTCCATGTCACCTGACAGCTCTAGCTCAATACCCTGAATTTGTGTTTCTATGCTAAGTAAACGCGACCTCAACTGCCCTTCGTCGGCTTGCGCAAAAGTAGCATCCAGTGTGGCCAAAGTTTCGCCTTTTTTTACAACCTGCCCAACCCGAACATCGACGCTTTGAATAATCGAAGTCTCTAGTGGCTGCACAACCACATTGGGAAATGGGTTGATCAAACGCCCTGATGCCACTACCACTTGGTCGAGTTGTGACAAACTGGCCCATGTAGCAAAAGACGCAAAAGCAAACAACAGGACATGCATGGTAAATTGTGCCCCACGCGGAACAGGGTTGCGCTCAATCTCGTCGGCATCGGGCAGATACTCGACAATTGTTTTTCCCTTGGATCGCTTGTCCCCAACAAAGGGAATCCAACGCATTACAGATGACTTGTTTGTTGGTTCCATAGCTGCTGGTAGGTTTCACATCTTGTCAGCAATTCCTTGTGGGTTCCTTGATCGACGAGTTTGCCTTGCTGCATCACCAATATGGCGTTGGCATTGACCAAGGTGGACAGCCGGTGCGAAATCATAATAACGGTCCTGCCAACCGCTATCCGTGATAAATTATTGATAAAAATGGCTTCACTTTCAGGGTCAAGCGCACTTGCAGCCTCATCCAATATCAAAATTCTAGGCTTGGCAAGTAGTGTACGCGCTATGGAAAGTCGTTGCTTTTGTCCTCCCGAGAGGTTGGAAGCATTCTCTTCCAACAGCGTGTTGTACCCCTGTGGCATACGTTCAATAAACTCTGCCGCGCCTGCTGCATCTGCAGATGCCACGATCTCTTCAAAAGTGGCCTCTGGTTTGGCCGCTGCAATATTGTCGCGGATTGATCCCCTAAATAAAAAGTTCTCTTGCAACACTACACCAATTTGCCGCCGCAAGTGAGGCAACTCAATCTCTCTTGCGTCTGTCCTATCAAACCTGACAACACCTTCTTGAACAGAGTAAAGGCCTTGTATTAATTTGGTCAATGTGGTTTTACCGGAGCCACTTCTTCCAACAACGCCAACAACAGTGCCGGCCTGAATTTTCAACGATGCCCTGTCTAGCGCCGCTACACTTGAACCAGGATAGCGGAAAGTGACAGCATCCAAGGAAATTTCACCTGCAAGTGTTGGACGAAGCCCACCAGCATTCGCACCTTCGGATGGCTGATTCATCACTTCACCCAGCATCTTCACTGACAAAGCTGTTTCCTGATATTCGTTGACCAAGCCAACGATAGATATTAGTGGTCCAACGACCCTGCCTGAAATCATCTGGAATCCAATCAGTGCTCCGACAGACAAGGTTTGAGCAAAGACCTCCTGCGTACCCATCACAATAATGACAATGGGTAACATCTTGCCTAAAAAATCGGTGACTGCGTTGCTCATGATGGCAAATTTACTCACCCTGTAATGCATGTTGATGGAGTTTGCTGATCGTTGGTCCCAAAGGCGGCGTTGTGTTGGTTCAATTGCCAATGCTTTAACAGTGCGCATGCCGTGTATGGTTTCTACCATCATGGATTGACGCTCTCCTTCAGCCTGATACAGGTCTTTCAATAGTCTTTGAAAAGTTGGCAACACGACAACTACCGATCCGGCAATCAGTACAGTAAAAACCAGTGTAACCATGGCAAGTTTCACAGAATAGGTAAAAAGCAGAGGCAACGCAACCAGCAAGGATGTTGAATCAAGCGCTGTGAAAAACAGTCGGCCTGTTAAAAACCCACGTATTTTCTCGACTTGCCTCATGTGGTTCGTGATGACACCT
Source organism: uncultured beta proteobacterium (assembly GCA_903822205.1). Classification (GTDB taxonomy): domain Bacteria; phylum Pseudomonadota; class Gammaproteobacteria; order Burkholderiales; family Burkholderiaceae_C; genus Rhodoferax. The sequence continues at coordinate 63,717 of CAIJOK010000122.1, forward strand.
GCCGCTGTTGTTTCAAAATAGTCAATAGGCAAGGATAATAATTTAGCAAATGTACGGCGCGTTAATCTCATGTCAATTTTATTGGAAGCAGAAAGCGTCAAAATTTGTCGCAAAAGACCAAACGACGAATCAAAGATCATGGCAATGACAATACCAACACCCAGCACCCACAGGGTTGACATACTTTGGTGAACCAGCACCTTGTCAATCACCAATTGAAAGAAGATAGGTGAAGCTAATGAGAGATAATTCATCGCTATTGCAGCGATAGCGATATCCCTTAAAGCGGCTTTTTGCTTGAGGATTTCAGGTATAAACCATCGAAATCCAAACTTATGATTTGCTTCTGGAAGCGCAAAAATACGTTTCATCAAAAAAACCTGACCCTTCCAAAGGTCACAAAATTTTTGACGGTTGATCATCAACACTTCAGTAGGGTCGTTTGCCAAGGGGTTCAAGACGGCCACTTGGCCGTCGTCCTTGGCTGATGCCCCCATAACGATAACGCAATTGCCGTCCTTCATGCGGGCAATCAGGGGATACACGCCACTTTGCCCCAATAAGACATCCCAAGTGAACTTGTCCACTTTGGCCTTCAGGCCAATGTCTGCGGCAATGCGTAAAACGGTCGCGACACCTGGTTCTTCGGCCACCAATGCGTAATCCTCGATCAAACGCTCAGGATTAACTGGCAAGCTGTGGTGCTGCGCCAGCGCTGCGATGCATTGAATAGTGGAGTGAGGAAATCGTTCTGCCATAGTTGAAATACCCGTTAGAGGTATTTCAACATGGCGCGAACAATGCTAAACGCAAGAATAAAACCTCGCTAGTGGCTTTTTTCTAAGGTTAGCTTTGCTATTTGCCAGATGTGACCAAATACCCAGCTTTCATCGTGTCTGCAATACCCAGCACATTCAATGACTGCGCTGTCAATGCCGCCGTCACGACACCCTTTGTGATCATATTGCCATTGGAGTCAAAGTTCCTCATGGTATCGGCCATACTGGCCACGGTCACAGCGGATGCGGTCGATGCATTGGGTACACCCGCTGCTACATCCAGCATGGGTGTCTGTCCCGTGTCTTGGGCAGACACTGTACTATCAAAAGCGCTTAAGGCCTGCGCCATACTGCTGACACGAGTACGTAGGTCGGTCGTTGCTGCCTCTACAGAGGTAAGAACAGATGGTTCAGATGGTAAAGGATCTGGCACAGTAGCCAACAATGATGCGACTGGAGTCGTCTCAGATGCAGGGTTAGACAATGCCGCAAGCGCCGCCCCTGTCTGCACCGTGGGCACATTGGCAACATTGATTGGCGTAGCTATAGCGGCTGCATTTGCGGACTTCTCAGCCAAGAACCAGACATCTGCTGCAGCGTGTGTCGCGCCATCCGTGGTTTGATATGTTGATGTCAATCCCACAATGTTGCCGTTATCCAACGCACTGCCTACGCTTGCCTGCACACTGATTTGGCTGATGTTCAGAGATGCCAGTGTTCTGATCTCACCCGTTTCAGTGACACCATCGGAATTTGCATCAATCCAAACTTTCAGATCAGCAAAGCCCGCATCCGCCTGACTGACGACACCATCGTGATTGGTGTCCATCTCACTGAGCGCCTGGTAACCATCGCTTGCCTTTTGACCATTAGCCAAGGTCGTGGATGAACCAAACAACTCAGAGCCATCGTTGATCACGCCGTCATGGTTGCGGTCCAAAACCAGCAAACCATCGTTGCCGCTCACCCACCCTGTCTGTACCTGGTTACCGTCTGCAAACAAGTCGAACTTAACACCTGAGGATACAGCCAATGTTTTGATGCCATCTCCATTCAGATCCAGGATGATGGGGGTGCCCAAATTCCAATACGGCGATTGTGATGTCGTCATTGCACCTTTCTGCAATGTGGTTAAAGCACAGTACTGAGTGGTGGTCAATGCCGCAACCTGGCTGGTCCTCAAGGCCGAGATATTAGCCGATGACAATGCAATCACTTGGGATGTGGTCAATCTGCTGATGTCTGCCGTTTCAATGGCGATAAGCTGCGATGTACTCAAAGCGGCAATGCCACCGGTGCTCAAAATAGGAATCTGCGCCGTCGTCAAAGCCACGATCTGAGCCGTCGTCAAAGCCGCGATGTCGCCTGTCGTCAATGCAGCTACTTGCGATGTCTTCAGGGTGGCTATCCCGCTGGTCGATAGCGCCTGTATTTGCGCTGTGTTCATCGCCGCAATGTTCGATGTCGTGAGCGCCGTAATTTGCGCTGTGCTCAAGGTCGATACATCCGATGTTTCTATCGCCGCAGTTTG
>CAIJOK010000123.1 GCA_903822205.1 uncultured beta proteobacterium
AGGCACAACGCGGTGACTGGGATTACAAGCTATCCGCAGTTTATACCGTAGGCGTATTGGATTTTATTATTGACGAAGATCGCGAATCAAAGGATGTCGTCCATTTTGTTCAGCTTAAGAATCAAAATAATCGGGTGTTTTATGATAAACTCACTTTTATCTATCTGACGCTTCCAAAATTCAATCTCACCCTCAAAGAATTAAAAACAAATCAAGATAAATGGTTTTATATTTTCAGACATTTGCAAGATTTGCAAGATATACCACCCGAGTTGCAGGGGGATATTTTCGTTAAATTGTTTGAAATAGCACAGCTTGCCTGCTTTAACGCGATAGAGCGCACCGCTTATGAAGACAGCTTAAAGAATTATCGCGACTGGAAAGGCATCATCGAAACTGCACAGGAAGAAGGACGAGAAATAGGACAAGAAGAAGGACGTATGAAAGAACGAGAATATCTTGCACGCAATCTACTTGATATTCTGGATGATAATACTATTGCCCAAAAAACAGGCGTAAGCGAAACCCAAGTCAAGTTATTGCGGCAGGTTGCAAATATGTAATGGGTAATCGTATAGACCACCATGCCAAATGTTGTCGTTCCTGTGGAGGCAAACAACAGTAGTCATTTCAGCGAAGGAGGGAATCCTGTGTATTTTTGTTTTTATGGATACAAAGTCAGTATGGATTCTCGCTTTCACGAGCATGACGGTGATGGAATTTATACAAAGTACGAATACTATTAGCCTCATCTAAGTTACGAATCACAAATTAGATACGTATAGCAAACTGACGCATCATATAAATCAACCACTTACAGCAAAACATACGTATGAAACTTGTGGTCAGTAGCTTATCGCTAATGCCCGTCAGATTAGCACGTGATGCTGTAAACTTAATAGTTAATTTTTATATAATTTTTATGAACACGGTCAAAAAAATTGCTGATGAAGTACGCTATCTGCCAGAAATGCAGGCGCGTGAAGTGCTTGATTTTGTTGGTTACTTAAGAAACAAAATCAATCACACTGACAAAACAAATCAAAACGTTGACGATTTTGACCAATTTTGCGCTGTATTTGACGGTAAATTTAATCGCGATGAATGTTATGACCGCCAGAGTATTTCTTGATACAAATATTGTCCTTTACGCCATCGGGATAGATACGCACAAAAAGGCTATTGCACGCCAACTCATTGCCGCCAGTCCAATGTGTGTGCATCATTTTTGAAAACCAATTACCATGACACCAGAATTTATATCAGACACCTGGCATCCGTTATATAAGCGCAAGTATCTATCAACTTTATAAGTTTTCATCATGACAAAAAATAAAACATTGATGGTGAAAAACGTGCCTGTCACGCTTATCCCGCTCGCAGAGGGTGACTTCATCTCGTTAACTGACATGGTGCATGAAAGTGAAAACGGCTCGTCAGTCATTGATAACTGGCTGCGTAACAAAAATACGCTGGAGTTTTTGTCAGTATGGGAAGAAATCTACAACCCAGCTTTTAATTCCCTCGAATTCGAGGAAATTAAAAAAAATGCAGGGTTCAATCGCTTCACCATGTCGGTCAAACAGTGGCTCACCCGCACAAACGCCATCGGTTTAATGGCCAAAGCGGGCCGTTACGGCGGAACCTATGCTCATAAGGACATCGCTTTTGAGTTTGCCAGTTGGATTAGCCCTAAGTTCAAGCTCTACCTCATCAAAGAATTCCAGCGCCTCAAAGACGAAGAAATACTTGCCAAGTCACTTGAATGGAATCTGACGCGCTCATTAAGCAAGCTCAACTACCGCATTCACACAGATGCCATTACCGAAAACATCATCCCTCAAGCGCTCACCCAGCAGCAATCGGTTTTCATTTACGCATCTGAAGCGGACGTGTTGAACGTTGCATTGTTTGGCATCACCGCAAAACAATGGTGCGACCAAAACAACACAAAGCAAGGTAACATGCTTGACCACGCCAGCATAGAGCAGCTCATCATCCTGTCCAACCTGGAAAGCATCAATGCCGAGCTAATTCGCCAAAGCATTCCTCAAAGTGAACGTTTGCTTGCTCTAAACAACACCGCCATCCATCAGATGCGTTCGTTGCTGGGCAACTCAGCACTTCTAAAAATCAAATAAGCCATCATGAAAATCGCCATCGCCGGACTAAGTAACGCGTAACCGTTTAGACCCCCATGCCGAATGAAGTCACTCCAGTGGTGGCAAACAACAGTCGTCATTCCCGCCTTCGCGGGAATGACGGTGAGGGGGGTCTAAACGGTTACAGTAACGCCATGCTGTTAACGCAGAGCAAAACGTATTGCAGAGCAGGTTTTATCACAGCCTGAACTCAATTGCGCATAAGTGTGTGCATCAATTTTGAAAATTAAATACCATGACACCAAAATTTATACAATGCCAAAGGCAGAACTCAAGCACTCTACAGTCACCCCAAAGGCTGTTACTACAAAAGGCCTTGATTGGCTTGCCACTAACCTGAAAAGCCCCTAGGCGACACAAGCAACCATGGCCGTCGTTGAGACCTTCGCAACACATTGGGAACTGTCCCGTAACATCAAGGCACTGTCAAGCAATAACGCTGATTAAACAACCCAATGAACATAGACCCTCTTTGCCTTAACCCCGCTTACAGCACGACGCGACAGGTCACGCGCCAGCGCCCTGTCTATGAAAAAAAACCTGACGACAAATTTGAATCGGTGTTGCATCGCTATGAATTATCATTGATGTCGAAAAAGTTCTTCACAGATAAGTTTGTTCAAACTGCAATGCGCATTGCTGCCGGTGTAGGCGAAATATTGATACTGGGCAGGTTGGATATTTTTAGTGACTGGGTTTGGATACCTGATTACTTGTGTGCAACGTAGCGGATGTTGCAATTGCACAAGCCGGAGGATTATGTGATTGCGATAGTGATGACTTTCAATTTTTTTGGGTTTGTTGTTCGCACATTTAACTTTCTGGGATGGCATTGGAAATATTATGTAGTTTACTATCAGTCGTTTTATAGGGAAACTAAAATGATGGTAATTTTAGTTGGGCAAGAAAAGTGAAGGATGTTTTGAGAAGTACATTAATTATTAATGGCAATATTATGGCTAAAGTAATGGCAGACTTTAATCTGGGTAATAGTTGATATGCACCAACCAAGAATCACCATTGTCACTCCAAGCTTTAATAGAGGTTGGTCGATTCGGTCATGTATTGAATCATTGCGAAGTCAAACTTTTGTTGATTATGAACACATTATCGTGGATGGGGGGTCAACAGATGACACGTTAAAGATTTTGCATGAAGTTTCTGAGGCTGATTCGCGAATTAAATATATTACTGAGCCTGACAACGGCATGTACGATGCTGTCAACAAGGGGATGAGATTGGCTTCGTCTGAAATTGTAGCCTATCTCAATACCGATGATTTTTATTTGCCGCACACTTTAGAGCAGGTGTTAAGAGCATTTGCTGAAAATCCAGACGTGTCTATGCTGTATGGCCATTGGATGTCATGGCATTCTGAAATAAATTTTTTGGAAATACTCCCTGTACTTAATTATTCAGCAGCAGATTTGGCCTTGTTTGCGGTACTGCCACAACCTTCTGTTTTTTTTAAGCGTAAAGTATTTGAATCGATAGGAGGATTTGATCTTTCATACAAACTGCTTGCTGACAATGATTTTTTTTCAAAAGCTGCGGTAAATGGATTTAAATTCAAAAGAATTGATGAATACCTTGCAGTTCAAACAGTACATTCCGGAAATTTGCTTGCGGGCAACGCAGATGCACTATTGCAGGCCAAGTATGAAGGTGATTGTTATCGTCAAGCGAGAATCAAAGAGCTGTCAAACGGTGGTTGTAAATTTGCCGGAATGACAAAAGCCCATATACATAAATTTATTTTGCCTATATCATGGAGGTTATATTTTTTATATAGATGGTTGTTACGTGACGATGCAGATTCTGCTGAATTTCGCTCTAAATTTTTTCAAATGGAATGTGTGCAGGTTTCATCTTATTCGTTATTTCGTTACGTTTTTTGTTTGTCAAAGAGATGTAGATATGTATTTTGTACTGTTGGCGTCATAAAATTTGCGAATATGCTCGGTTTTATGCCGCCTAATTGTAATTTGGCATCTTTGTTAATACGCTCTGATTGAACATGGATATTGCTGATTTGTTTGAGCAAGTTGATTGGATTTCTTTTTTTGTAATTTTTGCAATTGTTATTAGCATTGCAATTTTATTCTTTAGGGATTGTTCTTTTAGTTTTTATGATCCAGCTTGGTTCACTGTTGGCTCATTATCTATAGCGGTATCATTGGTTACATATTTAAAATTCTCTGAGAACTTTGGTTATTGGCCAAATGTTCAGTACGTATGCTTAGCTTTTTTGTTTTTTTTAATTGGTGTGAGGGCCACAAAATTCATTATAACATCATTCTTTAACAAGTCAATTAGAATTGACTTTGATACAGATGTAGCAGGCGCTCAATTCCTTATGTTGCATAAGATTTTATTGATCCTTATTGCTATTATCTCATTCTTAATATTAACTAGGGCCTTTGCTCAAGGCTTGCCCATCTTTGCTGAAGACCCTGAAGCGGCTAAAACAGCAGTGAATTCGGGCGGATTTGGCCTGATCACTCGTTTACTTGGGCCCAGTCTTCTGTTGGCTACATCAATCACAATATTGCTTATTACAAAAAAGCGCATAAGCAAGACTAGAGGGTTTGTTCTGATTATACCAGTAGTTTTAAGTCTATTGTCATCCGGATCAAAAGGGTCTTTTGTATTGATATTGATTTCATTTGTTGGCGTACATACATATTTAAAATATTGTGATGTTCAATATACACAGCCTAGGGCCGGTTGGTTAGTTTTTTGTATTGCTTTTATTATAGTTGGTTACGCATTTCTTGTATTGATTCTTCGTGGTTCATCTAGCGATGACGCTGTTATGTTTGCATTTAAAACTTTTGGAATTCGATTGCTTGCAGGTGGTGATGCAGTTTTTTATTTCTTTTCACTCAATCTTCACAAACTAATTTCATTCCATCCAAGTGATTATATTTGGGACTATGGTATTGCGCCAGTTTTATCAATATTCAGGTTAATTTCCTACCAGAAGACTTTAGGCCTTCATATATCGAGTGAACTGTTTGGTGTTGATAGGGGAGGGCCAAATCCAACTTTGTTTGTTGAGGGATATTCTTATTTTGGATTTTTTTTTGGCCTATTATATTCTTTTTGCATTGGTGTAATTTTTCAATTGTTTAGAAGTGCTGCTTTTGTTTCATTTATGAATTTTTCAGCATGGCGTTTTCTTTTTTTTATTGTATTTTTTGCAGCCGCATTGACTATGCCGATTGATATGATTTTAGTTGCATCAGATTTAATTAATTCCATCTTGCTTATCACTGTATTGTGGTTTTTTTACCAATTTTTGTTGATGATGATATGTGCATCAACTTTGAGGAAATCATGATTTCTGTAGTGCTTGTAAATTGGAATGGTTGGAAAGATACAATTGCATGTCTTCAATCATTGCTTAATTCAGATACTGTGCCTGCTCGCTTTATTGTGGTAGATAACGCTTCAAGCAACGATTCAATTGAACGAATAAGACAATGGGCAAATAAAAAAATCGAAGTTGAAAAAACTGGTGATGAGTGCGAAAAATATGCTTTGCAGGGAAAATATTGTTCAAGGCATATTGTTGATGTTAATTATAATGACATAATAAACAATACTGCTGCATCATCAATGGAATTTTCGTTGCATCAAATGCAGCTAATTATTTATTTAGTATGCAGCCCTCGTAATGGCGGCTTTGGTTATGGATGTAACGTCGGTATGTCGTTGGCCAAACAACTGGGTACCGACGTTATTTGGTTATTAAATAATGATTGTGTTGTGAAATCAGAGTCGTTAAAAATAATTTATAATCATGTATTAAAAAACAAAAATACTATTTTTGGCACAGTGTTAAAATATTATTACAAACCTAATAGAACCCAAGCAATTGGCGGTGGCCATCTGTCGCGACTGACGGGTTCTGTTTCAACATTTGATAGACCATCTTTTCGTAGCACACTTAACTTCATTAACGGTGCTTCAATGGCAGTTTGCAAGGAAATTTTTGAAGCTATTGGTGGTTTTGATGAAAATATTTTTATGTATTTTGAGGAAAATGATTTTTGTATCCGCGCTGAAAAAGCTGGATACAAATTTGATGTGATCGATACCGACGTTTTTCACAAACACGGAGGAAGTCTAGGTTGTAAATCTACAGTTAGGTCATGGGAACAAGTTTATATCAATAAGCATTACGTGTTGAAAAAAAATTTTGGTTGGGGTGTGTGGGTATTTTTCTTTTTTTTTGTTTTGGTTATCCGTTCATTGTTGCCGGTTGGGCAACAAACGACTAGGCAGGGCGCTAGACGCGCACTTGCACATTTTATTTTTGGTAAAGTTATATGAAAGTTGGAATAGATGCTCGTTTTATTACTCACCAGCCGCGTCGTGGTATTGGTAATTATTCGCTAAATTTAGTGAACGCACTTGTAAGACTTGATCCATCTGTTGAATACGTTCTGTACATTGCCCAGCCGGACGCTGAGGGTATTTTACCTAGCTTAACTAATGTCAAAGTACGACAGTTGTTTCCATCTATTTATCCGATTTGGGAAAATGTTGCTTTGCCTTTTGCCGCTATAAAAGATCGGATCGATGTGCTTCATTGTTTGGGTAATACTGCACCACTTTTTCTTTCGTCAAGCGTACGTTTGGTGCTATCAATAATGGATGTGATGTTTTTGCAGACTGGCGCATTCGTACCAAAGCCTACGACGCGTTACCAAAGATGGGGACGACTTTACAGAGCCTTTTTTGTTCCGTTTGTTGCGAGGCGTTCCAAACAAATTATCACGATTTCTGAATTTTCACGGCAGGATATTTCCCATCTTATTTTTGGCATCAATCCAAACCAACTGTGCGTTACTCATTTATCGTGTGATCCTATTTTTCATAATTCATTATTTATTACTGAAAATTTTGATGCATGTATTGCAGAAATTGTTTGCCATCCATTCATTTTTTGCTTGGGTGCAGAAGATCCAAGAAAAAATACACTGCGCTTAGTAAACGCATATTTAAAATTGTTAAAAACAAATGTTATTTCTGAAAATCTTGTGATCAGTGGTTATGCAAACTGGGATCACAGCGAGGCATATTTTGCTGTCAAAGAAGCTGGTGCTGAGCATCGTGTTAAATTTTTAGGTTTTATTACGATCAATGAGTTATCACAGCTTTACCGTAAAGCTACAGTCTTTGTTTATCCGTCACTTTACGAAGGATTTGGTATACCTATACTTGAGGCATTTTCATCAGGTTGTCCTGTTATTGCGTCCAATGTGACTTCGATTCCCGAGGTGGGTGGCGATGCTGCACTTTATTTTGATCCTTGGAATGAATCAGAAATTACTACGACTTTATTACGCGTGATCAATGATTCATCATTACGCCGGATGCTTGTTGAGCGTGGGTTTATTCGTGCCATGATATTTACTTGGGAGGAATCTGCGCGCAAAACTTTAGCTGTATATCGTGAATACATGGATCCATCGCACATTTGAAAATTTTGCCATAATTTTTAGAATTTTTAAATACTGTAAAAGCCGAACTGGTTTTTTTGTTTTATTGCTTAAGTGACTTGGTAATTTACCGATAAATTTGAAACCGTTTAGACCCTTCACTCTGTATAGGGGCTATGACAGATCAGTGCCCTATGAAAACTAATCACTTTGAGCACGACGCGCAAAGAATTGAGAGGGGATGTAAACGATTGCTAATGTTTATCTCGTGTGTTTTGCTTCTTTTGGCCGTGATTTTGGCGAACTTGAATAACTTTATCTTTGGATTATGAAATTATGGATTTAGGAATATGAATAACAGAAATGGATATTTAGATTTTTTACGAAGTACTTCTGCGTTTTTTGTTGTCGTTGGTCATTTTAGATATTTGATTTTTATCAAATCAAGTAGTTTAGGCGCTTCTGTTGTATTGTTAATGACAGGTTTTGCACATCAATCTGTTATTGTTTTTTTTGTTATTAGTGGATACTTGATTGGTGGTAAACTACTAGCAAATAATTGCAATCTGATTACTTTTAATGAGTTCAAATCAAGTTATCTTACAAACAGAATTGCAAGGATAGTTCCCGCATATGTAGCCGCTCTTTTTTTGACGGTATTGATTGATTCTTTTGTTAAAATTATTTCGTTTGATATAAATTTACACGGCGAGATTGAAAGAGTACGGCAATCATTTACTGTACTCCCAAGTTTTTTTCAAATTACCACGCACGCATTCTTGATTCAAAGTATTTTTAATACATCTTTTGGATCAAATCAGCCACTTTGGAGTATTTCGTACGAATGGATAATTTATTTTTTATTTCCGTTGATTCTGTATAATAGATATGCTGGCATTTTTGTTGCGGTTTTGTTATTTTGTCATAATTATAATTTTTTATTCTATTTTTTGATTTGGCTGGTTGGTGCCTTTGCATCATACTTCTATCAGAAATCAATTGAAGTCAAATATGAATTTTATAACGTTTTTTTTATAACTTTAATACTGCTGCTTCTTGTTTTATCAAAATATATCGAGAATCAAAATATGGGATTAACTCAATTGGTTTTGGATTTTTTATTGGCTGTCGCGATAGCCTATTCAATAAATACGACAGGAAGTAAATTCCCTATTGCGTTAAACAACTTTTTTAGATTTTTTGCTTCTTTTTCATTTTCGTTATATTTAATACACTTTCCATTGATGATTTTGTTTTTTGTAACTGTATCTATACTGTTTCGAGGATCAGATTTATCTCAATTCCAGATGGATGATATCTACGGTTGGCTTTTGTTTTTGTTTGGATTGGGGTTTATTGTATTGTGTGCCAGAATTTTTTCTTTGTTGTTTGAAAAGCCATTGGTTTTTTATAAATCAAAAATTTTAATTTTATTTAGATCTTAATTTAATTTGATGTGTAAAATTAGATTGGATGCTTATATTGGGTTAAACAGTACAAGTTCTTTTCATTAATCTGAAATTGCCAGATAAAATTCAACTATTGGTGTTTTGATATAAAAATCAATAACTTATGATGCTTTGAAAGTGATGTCATGAGTAATTTTTTGTTAATTAAATTATTGCATTAAATGCAAAATAACCCTCCTTTTTTGACTTATATCTTGCAGCAGTGCCGTTATATAGGTAACTATACTCTCGATTTTTTGAACGAATTAGTGGAGTGCAATCCTACAGTTTAATATATTCTTTACGTTGCCGAACCTGACGATTGGGAAATGATTTCTAATTTGCCCAACGTGAAAATTCGAGCGCTATGGCTGTCCATTTTCTCAATTTCTGAAAACATTTCTTTATCACTTGCGTCAATTGTTGATGATCTTGATATTTTTACTGCTTGTGTAATATTGTGCCTTTGTTTATCCACAGTCTGTGCGTTTGGTATTGACAATACTTTATCTAATGTGTCTAATTTTTTTTGCAGGCAAGTGAATTTATGCCAAAGCCAACTACACGTTATCAAAAGTGGGGTAGATTTTGCAGTGCATTTTCAGTACCATTTGTTACACGGCATACAGCAAGAATTGTGCTAGTTTCCGAATTTTTGCGCCATAATGTATTAATGCCTTTTTCTGGAGTGAATCAAGAAAAAATATATGTATTTTATCAATCTTGTGATCTTGTTTTTAGTAAGTCTTTACCCTTGAAAGAACAGAATAATCCTTGTACTAATGCAATCACTTGCTCGTCGTATATTTTTTGTCTTGGCGCAGAAGATTCAAGAAATAATAGACTACGCTTAGTATGCGCATATTTAAAATTGTTTAAAACTAATGTTATTTCTGAAAATCTTGTAATTAGTGGTTATGCAAACTGGGCGCACAGCGATGCATGTTTTGCTGTCAAAGAAGCTGGTGCGGAGCATCGTGTTAAATTTTTAGATTTTATTACGATCAATGAGTTATCACTGTTTTGCCGTAAAGCTACAGCCTTTGTTTATCCGTCACTTTACGAGGGATTTGGCATACCAATTCTTGAGGCATTTTCATCAGGTTGTCCTGTTATTGCGTCCAATGTGACTTCGATTCCAGAGGTTGGGGGCGATGCTGCACTTTATTTTGATCCATTGAATGAATCAGAAATAACTACGTCTTTATTACGCGTGATCAATGATTTATCATTACGCCGGATGATTGATCATTACGTCGGATGCTTGTTAAGCGTGGGTTTATTCGTTCCAAGAAATTTACTTGGGAAGAAACTGATCAAAAAACTTTTGCTGTTTATCGTGAATGTATAGACGCACCGTAAACATGAACATTTTAGCTATCAGTGTCCGCATTCCGGTAGATGGTAAGAAAGGTGACCAAGTTTTGTCATTTCATCGGTTGAGTTACTTGGCAAAACACCATAAAGTTCAGTTAGTATGTTTTGGCTCTTCTGTTAAAGATGCAGATTCGCTGGCTAAACTTGAGTCGCTTGGAATTATTGTTCGATTGATAGATTGGAATAAATTTTTGGCGGGAATTTATTTATTAAAAGCAATTTTTGATGATGGCTTACCGTTTCAATGTGCGCTTTTTCAATCGACTGCGTACCAGAAGGCCGTTTTGGAATGTATTGCTGAATTTAGGCCCGATGCGGTATATGCTGTGATGATACGTTCTCTCGTTAATCTTGTATCCTACTCTGGGCCACTGTTTGTAGATATGGTTGACTCCATGGGGTTGAACTTTTCGCGAAGGGTGGCAATGGAGCGTGGCCTAAAGCGTTTTGTTTATGAATTGGAATATCAAAGGGTCAGTGCTTATGAACAAAAAGTTGCAAAAATAGCAACTTGCTCATTTGTTGTATCTGCGTTAGATCAAAAATTTATCGGCAATGAAAATGTTAGAGCGTTACCACTTGGATTCAACGTCGAACAATTTTATAGAAAACCTGATGGTGGCTTAAACCCTGTTATTGTTTTCTCTGGTAATATGAATTACAAACCAAATGTGGATGCGGTTCTTTGGTTTTATAGCCAGTGTTGGAATACACTAAAGGCAGCGTTATCTGATATTTGTTGGGTGATTGCTGGGAGTAATCCAACATCTGAAGTATTGGCCTTGCGCTCAGATCATGCAATCACGGTCACAGGGCGTGTTCCTTCTGTTGCGGCAGTGATCAATGCGTCGAGAGTTTCAATTGCGCCCATGCAATCGGGGTCTGGTATGCAATTTAAAATTCTTGAAGCAATGGCCTGCGGTGTTCCGGTCGTAACGACATCTTTGGGTTTGGGTGATATCGGGGCCGAACAGGAACGGGATGTGGTCATTGCGGACACGGCGGCGACATTTATCAAGGCGGTTCTCACTTTGCTTCAATCGCCAGATTTACGTGAAAGTATTGGGACAGCAGGTTTTAACTACGTTATCAAGCACCATTCATGGGACGCTTTGAATGCTGAATTTGAGCAAGCCACTTTTGCAACTTTAAAACAGTAGGTGATTATTTTTTAGACTTGGTGTCATCGGCTGCTTTGGCTTTATCGTTACCCGTTTTTCTGATCTATTGGCACGCGCCAGCATTGATTTCAAAATCATCGACAAAATTATGAGCACCAGGTATCCCAATTAAACCGTTATTGCAGATGTACGAACCGTTGATTTGCAGCGGTCGGCTATTTCTGAGGGGCCATCATTATCGATCCGGCGGTTGAGCACTGCGATGATGCAATGCCTTTAAGCCTTTACGACGAAGTGAATGTGGGCGGTGTCTGCTATGTTTGCATTGTGGCAAGAGATATGAATATTAGGACAATCTTTTTCTACCAATGTGGCAGTGTATGTTGCGTGATTTGTACTATGGCAAGTTGGTTGGGCAAGGTCAACAAAAAATATCGCAGATCGAAGATGACAACTTGCACAACACCACCCGGCTGGATGTTGATGGCATGAAGGCGCTGCTGATGAAATTGCGGTTTATGCAGGCCATTGCGCGGGGTGAGCAGGCTGTGGCTGAGGAATAAGGATCATCGTGCCTATACTTTCCATGTTTTACGGCGTTGTGGTTTACATGTATTTTTATGACGTACAGCGGCACTATATGCCTCATTTTCATGTTGAATACGCTGAGTTCACAGCGGTGATTGCAATTGAAAGTCGTCGCCCAGGCAAAGCCACATTACCTTAAATCACACCCCAACATCGCGCAGTTTGCGAGTGGCATCAGCATCATTGTGCTAAACTTTGTCCTGAGTCGGGAAAACGCTTACCTTTTTGGTGTTTTGGGGGTTTACCCCACCTGGCTTACCTTTTTTCACAGGCCGCCCACATCAGCGGCCTGTTTTGTTTGTGGAGCACATGCATGCACTTGCTATATCTTGATGAGTCTTGTTCAGCCAGTGACCCTTCGCAGCAATATTTTGTTCTTGCTGGTGTTTCGGTATTTGAGCGTGAGGGCCATTGGATTGAGCAAGAACTCAACAACGTGGCAAAACGTTTTGCACCACTTGAATCCTACAGCGTTGAGTTACATGGCTCTCCCATGCGCAGCGGTCATGGTCAGTGGCGTCGCCATAGCAAAGAAGATCGGTTACAGGCCATCAAGGATGCTTGGAAAGTTGGGGGTGCTGACCGCAGGCAGGAATGTTCGACTGTTTGGTGCCGTAATCAAAAAGTCAGCCGCTGTTGGGCAAGACCCGGTCGAGTTGGCATTTGAGCAACTAACCAGCCGGTTTGACTTGTTCTTCAAGCGCATTTACAGCAAATACAACGATGCTCAACGAGGCTTGATTTTGTTGGACAAGTCATCCACAGAAAACCGCATACAAACTCTTGCGCGGGAATTTAAGTACTCTGGGCACAACTGGGATAAAACGTAACTGTTTAGACCCCCCTCACCGTCATTCCCGCGAAGGCGGGAATCCAGACTTCCTGTGCATCCCTGAACACCCAAATACACTGGATTCCCGCCTTCGCGGGAATGACGACTGTTGTTTGCCACCACTGGAGTGACTGCATTCGGCATGGGGGTCTAAACGGTTACGGTGCGGGCTTGCCCGCGCAAGTCACCACCAAGGTATCCCATCAATAAAATATGGCCTGTCAAAAATTATCCAATAAAGGCATCCCATAAATCAAATACTGCCCATATTTGTTATAGATGCAGTGTGTGCAGACTGCGTTGTTTGATGCCACCCTTTAGCCACCCCTGCTCTGCCACATAAACCCACGGCAGCCCCTGCTTTGACAGCTTGTGCGTCACCCGATGCAGACGCGCCATGGGCCATGACAGACCTGCCTCGGTCGCAGCCCAGCCTGGGCGTTGCACCGGCTTGCCCCCGTGATGGGGCAAACCCGCCACCAGGCGGGCATGGGGACCATAGACCTCCAAACATTTGCCCACCTGCATCAGGACGATGGCCGGCGCGAACCGGTTACGAAAATACCGCCATTGGCCGCGCATGGAGGCCACGCCCCGCGCCGACCGGGTGGATTGCAGTTTGCCGTTGGCGTTCAGCCGAACCACCCATGCCAGCCAGGGGTAGCGCCGCCACAGCGATGCCACCAGACGGTGACTGCTGGCGTGTCCAAAATGCCCCAGATAGCTGGCCAGCGTTGAAAAGAGTGGCTGAGGGTCAGCGGGCAATTGCCAGGTTTGCAGTTGATCAGGGGTGATGGCCACACCCGGCAGGTTCATCTGGCGGTGCAGGCCCTGGCGTGGTGCGATCTGGCGCTCGTAATGGTCCAGTTTGCTATGCAGGTTGGCCACCACTCGCCTGCGAATCAAACGGTAGTTTGGGCGCTGTACGTAGCCCAAAAAATCAATCCCATTGGAAATCAACTGCAAGCGGCCCGCATCGCGCAAGCCAAGGTCAAGGTGCTGTGCCAAAAACTGGGCAATCTGCTCTCGCCAGCCGGCCAGCACAGACGGATCATCATGCAGCAAGACCATGTCATCCACATAGCGCACGTAGTATTGACACTTGAGCGTGTGTTTGACAAACTGGTCCAGCAGATTGAGGTACACATTGGCAAAAAACTGGCTGGTCAGGTTGCCAATGGGCAGACCGGTCTCAGGCGGCGCATTGATCAGCCGTTTGTGCTCTGGTACGCGGGCAAATTCTGCCGGATGCCCACGTGTGATGCAGTTTTGGGCTGCGTTGCCGGTGAGCAATACCCGCGTCAGCCACAAAATATCATCGGCATGGGCGGGGCAAAGATAGCGGGGATCTTTGACCGGACGGCGCTGATCGCGCATCAGGCGTGCCTGCACCAATAGAAACAAACGACGCCGGTTGATGCTGTTAAAAAAATTGGCCACGTCAAGCTGCAAATAATGGGCCGTCATCCCCAAATCGGGTCGGGCCATAAACGATTGCAAGCGATCTACCGCAGCATGAGTACCCTTGCCCTGCCGGTTTGAATAACAATCGTGGATAAATACCGGCTCGAATTGATGCTCTAAAAGAGGCACCAGCAGATGGTGTACCACGCGGTCAGCAAAATCAGCCGCCAAAATCTCTCTGGCCTTTGGATGCCTAACCACAAAGGCAATGGTGCGGGAGGGGCGCCAAGTTCGCTCAGACAAGGCATGCACAGTGTTAACCAACTGATCCAACAGATCAATCTCGTAACGCTGTGCGTTACGGGTTTTACGCTTTCGACGGCGACAGGCGAGATAAGCGCTAACCACCGCATCCATTGTAAAAACCGTCTGTCCACTCTCCCGCGCGGACGAGGCGAACCTGGTTGTTGTTGCTCTTATTGTTGTTGTTCGCATTGCCATTGTTGAAATTGACGTTCCAAGCGTTGTTCGAATTGCCGGAATTGGCCGAAGCCGACCAGAAATTCGACGCGATAACCCACACACTTGACGACGAGCGCGAAGGCCAAAGCCAAAGCACCCGTCCACCGGAGCCACATCCCAAAGGTAGCGGCGACTGAATCAAAATACCCCGCCAGCATCATGCAACGCTGGTGAGGTGGTGTGGGCGCACAGTGGTTTCGACACACACTTCAACCCTCCGCCTTGTGGGCATCAGGTAAAGTTACAGGCCGTGCCTTGGCCCGGGCGCTTTTGCGCCACCCCCCGCTCTGCTTGCCAACTGCTACAGCCAGTTCGGCCAAGCGGGCAAATTCTGTTTTACTGGCAAGGGCTTGCAGCTCCCTGGCCAATTGAATGGATGTCTTGATGTCTTCGACGGCAAACACCAGCCTGTCCAGATCGGCCTCTTGCGCTGCCTGTCTGTGGGCTGCCGCACGCACAATGCAGCGGCAAATGGCCATGGCCTGGCGGCGCAGCTCGGTGCCCAAGGTATATTTGTGGTAGCGCGAAAAACGCCGTACTGCATTCTCGATCTCAACCATCAGGCGGGTGGCATCGTGCCAGATGGGATAGGTGGTGTGCTTGGCACTTGGGTGATCAGACATGTTATTAAAAAAAAAAATTTCCGCCCCAAAGGGGCGGAATAACAGACAGTGTTCGGTAATCAAAATCCCAGCCAAGATTAAAAATAAAAAAAGAAAAATCACTGTCCCGCGCGGACGAGGCGAACCTGGACGCCGTAGCCGCCCTTACCGTAGCCGTACGCATAGCCATAGTAGAAATAGACGCTCCAAGCGCCGTTCGAATAGCCGGAACTGGCCGAAGCCGACCAGAAATACGACGCGGGCGTATTGGGGAACCAGGTGGTGTCGATGGTCGGCCCAGGATACGCAATGCCATAGTCCACGATGGACATCAGCTCGTTGGTGGTGGGCATGCGCCAATCCGTGGCACCGCACAACCCCGCTGCATTGACATCGGCGACGAACTTTTCAGTGTCACAACGGCCTGTGGTTGCGCACGTACCACCTGATGCTGTGCCAGCACCCCCGCCGTTGGTGGCAGCGTTGCTGTTGTACCAAGTGTAGGTGTGGCTTTGGCTGCGCAGGCCGCTGGTGGTTTTGACCTCCCATATCAGGCCGGTCACGTTGTCTTTGGTACAGGCCCAGTCGGTGGGGGCACTGCCCAATGTGGCGGATGCTGGCAACACGCTGCCGTTGTTGGCAATCTTGGTGAAATCAAAGCCCTTGCTGCCGCCCCCCACCTTGGTCAGATTGCCGGCCCGGGCTGCGGCATCGCGCCCATAGCGACAGTCCTGCCGAGGATGCGTACCGCTGTCGGCCTCGACACCCGTGGTGACCACGGCGGAGTCGTTGTAGCAGTCGGTAATGCCAGTGTCATTCAGCCCCGCAGCCAGCGCAGTGCCAGTCAGCGTCAAGATCAGTGTGGCGATAAAGGGGTAAAACATGGACTGGCCCTTTCTTGGGTTGGGGTGGATGGGTTCAAAAGGATGGGACTGAATGCTACATCAAGCGCCAGCGGCATTTTCTGGTGGTGCGGGCATGCAATACGCCCCTACACAGTCAGGCGGATCGCACTTCATCAAAGAGATCAGGGTATCGATTCAAAAGTTTGAACAGTTTGATGAGAGCCAGGGGCGGTTTGGCCTTTCCGTTTTCGTAGCGCGAGAATGCATGGATGCCGCCACCAAAAATTTCAGCGGCTTCACGCTGACCGATGTTGAGCTTTTTGCGCACACTGACAATGAACCCGGGGTCCACCATGGCCGCGTTGATCTGTTCGTTGAATGCCTGCATTTCGGTCATGACGCGCCCAGTTTCGGCCATGTCCGTGATCGACTCTCCGCATGCAGAACAAAAATCAGCAGATACCGCACAAATGGTGGTGGTCTCGCCCTGATAGGTATAGGGCAGGTCGCGGGTGTCGTGGATCAGTTCCACTGCGCCACAGGCGGGACATTTCATGGTTACAACTCCTTAGGTGCGGGCATGCAATACGCCCCTACGCCGCGATGCAACATCCCACAGCGGCCTACGGCTTATTCACCCAAAAACCCGTGGTGGGCGATAAGGTACCCACAGGAGTATTGGGAAGGGTCACGAAATCAAGGTAACTCTTTTGTGTCAGATAGGTTGCCAGGTTGCCATCATTGGCCAGGTCGGGTGCCCAAAAGTACCAGCCCTTTTGAGTTGCATCCCAAGCCCACAGGGTTGTAAAGTTGATCGGCAAAATACCCACGGCCTGATGAAAGGCCAATGGCGTAGGTTTGTCGCCCGTGGCCACCAGGTTCCAACCCTTGACCAATGCACGATGGCCTGTGCCCGTGGCAAAGCTGGCTGAGCTGACCGTCGTCCCCGCAGGCAGATTGAGCGTAAACCCTGCTTTTGCATTGACCCAAAAGCCTTCACCTGCCTGGATGGTGGTCAGTGCCTCATAGCCCTTGCCCGCCGCATAAGCCTTGCCGCCATCAGGCAATGTGGGCGAGTAAAAGGCCCATGCGCCCAGACTGTGCGTTGTGCCGGAGACCACCCACTTCCAGACCGTATTGACCTTGCTCTCATCACCCAGGGTGCTTGCAACATCCATAGCGGCCTCAATGCCATTGCCCAGCAGGTTCCAGCCAGTGACCAAAGGGGTTTGATCATCGGCATAGGACACTGTTGTTGTGGTCATACTGGCTGTCGTGCTGGTGGTTTTTCCAGTTGACGTTGTTGTTGTGGCATGCGACGTGCTCGTTGATGTTGATGTGCTGGTCGATGTCGTTGTGCTTGTGGTGGAGGTCGAAGGCGCAGATGTGGTTGGCGTGGTGACAGCCAATATGACTTTTGGACACGTGGGATTTGTACCGCCAAATGTGACGATAGTCCTTGGCGTTCCTTTGGCGCTGGTTATGACGGGGATAGCGCAAATCAGGCCTCGGTCGGTCTGACGATTAAGCTGGTTATCCGGGTAGAGGGTGATTGTCTTGTCAGTCAGATTGCCATCAAACGCTGACTCAGTCACGGCGGTTGCATTACCTTGCTTCCAGCCAGTGCGTGTGTACACCACGGCAGTCATCTGGGCCGCTGCTGCCTTGGCGTGCATCGCCTTCGCAGTTTTAAGGTTGCCTGGAGCGCTTTTGCCCGTCAACAGGGGCGAATCAGTAGGCAGCAAACCATAAATGTAAAGAGAACCCACCTGGTTTTGTGCGGCAGCATCAAATCGTAAGGTCATGGAAACATCGCCACCCACCTCCGTTCGAACAAAGAAGTCCAATTGTTTGTCCGCAGGTAGGGGGTCGTTGGCAACATCAGGCAGCAGATCAAAATAACCATTTGCCATGCTGTTGAGCACCGGGGTTGGGCTGAGTTGGGTGGCCAAGGTGCCCAGTCCCAATTGGCCGTCAACATTGCGCCCCCAGGTCCAGACTGTGCCGTCAGCCTTGGTGGCGATGGTGTGATTGCCCCCTGCAACGATGGCAGTAAAGCCACTGCCGATGGTCGTTGGACTTGTTTTTGACAACTGGGTGCCATCGCCCAACTGACCGTAGGTGTTGTCCCCCCAAGCCACCAGGGTACCGTCAGACTTGAGCGCTACGCTGTGGTTTTCACCCGCTGCGATGGCGCTGTAACCGCTGCCGATCACCTGGGGGGCAGACTGGGTGATCTGGGTGCCATCGCCCAATTGACCGTAGGTGTTGTTACCCCAGGCCACCAGGGTGCCATCGGACTTGAGCGCCAGGCTGTGAAAGTCGCCAGCCGCGACGGCACTGAAGCCGCTGCCAACCTGCGCTGGACTGGTGCTGGTTTGCTCCTTGCCCCATGCCATCAGCGAACCGTCGGTTTTGATCGCCACGGTGTGAGCAGCCCCCGCCGCTACAGCGCGATAGTCGCTGCCCACCTGGGTTGGCAACGTGGCGCAGGGGTCTTCTCCACAGACCCAGCCGGTGACCACGCCAAGCCGCCCGCTGCCGTTGCTGCCCCACGCCCAAAGTGTGCCGTCATTTTTAAGTGCCACGGTGTGGTTGTATCCTGCCGAAACGGCACTGTAGTCGTAACCGACAAGCTTGGGGGCCGAAGCGGCAAAGGTATTGAGTGCAGGAAGGCCAAGCTGACCCACCGTGTTGGAACCCCATGTCCACAATGACCCGTCTAACTTGATCGCCACCGTGTGAGACAAGCCCGATTCCACTGTTTTAAAGCCAGAACCGATAGCTGTCGGCGTGGAATAGACCAATTTGCTGCTTATGCCAAGCTGGCCAGCGTGGTTTGCCCCCCATGACCACAGACTACCATCCGACTTGACTGCAATGGTGTGTGCATTACCGCCTGACGCAGCAACGTAATCGCCGCCTATCGGTACCGGACTGGATCGATCTGTTTGGCTGCCATCGCCAAGCTGGTTGGCATAGTTGGACCCCCACGCCCACACAGTGCCGTCGGTTTTGATGGCAACAGTGTGATAGTCACCTGCCGCCACATCACTGTAATTGATGCCAACCCGTGTCGGGCTGGCTTGCTGGCGGCTGACAGAGCCAATGCCCAGTTGCCCCGAATCATTGCGGCCCCACGCCATCAAGGTGCCGTTTGTTTTGAGGGCCAGGGTGTGGAACGACCCGGCTGTGACCGCTTTGTAGTCGCTTCCAACTTGGGTCGGACGCAGTATGGAGTCACTGACACCCCCATTGCCAAGCTGGCCGTATGTGTTGTCACCCCACGCCCAAAGCGTACCGTCGCTCCTGAGAGCCAGGGTAAAGAAGTCCCCGGCAGCCACGGCAACATAATTGTTGGCACTGCCGACTTGCCTTGGGCTGGAATGGTTGGTGACGGAGCCATCACCCAGTTGCCCGTTACGGTTGTCACCCCATGACCACAGTGTGCCGTCAGCCTTGAGTGCAACGGCGTGTTTCTCCCCCGCCGACACTGCGATGAAGTTGCTGTCACTGCCTATCTGCACCGGAATGGATCGGTAGGTCGTGGTGTCATCGCCCAGTTGTCCCGAACTGTTGTTGCCCCACGCCCACAAGGTGCCGTCCGTCTTGACAGCAAAGCTTTGGAACAAGCAGGCCGCAACCATTTGGTAGTTGTCTTCATCACCAATCTGTACCGGAGTGGGGCGGGTGGCCGTGGAGCCATCGCCAAGTTGCCCGAACTCGTTGCTTCCCCATGCCCACAAGGTGCCGTCCGTCTTGATCGCCAGGGTATGAGCCGCGCCTGAGGCCAAGGTGGACCGATCCTGACCAGAGGGTATCGCTTTGAAATTGTTGCCAATTGGATGGTGTACAGCCGTCTGTAGCATCAACCCCACTCCAAGCATGCCGCCTTGATCGCTACCCCAGCCCCAAAGTTGTCCGCTGCCGTCGATGGCAAACGATGATGAATAACCCGCCGCTGCCTTGACACCCCCTTTGAGGGTGCCGGCACCGGAAGATTGGGCTGTACGGACCAAGCGAACTTGAAGGGTGCTGCTTTTTGGTCGGTGGTAATCCAAGAAACCCGTGAAAAAATCAAAGCACCAGGCTTCGCTCAAATTGCCGGAATAAGCCGATGCCGACCAAAACGCCGACGCATCCGATTTTGGAAACAGACTGACATTGATATAAGAATCACCAGTGCCGTTGAAATCCACCAGGCTAAGAAGTTCATCCTCAGTCGGCAATCGCCAGTCTGTTTGACCGGCAACACTGCTGGTCAATATTTTGGCGGCATCCCATGTATAAGTCTTGACCGTACCCGTGCAAATGCCCGCGCTAAAGACCTGCCCTATGGCGCATTTTTGCCACATCAAACCCGTGGGGATATGCGTGACCGTGCCATCAGAATGATCCACGTAATCTGTATTTGGTCTTGAAATATTCAAAAGATCAAGAGACTGTCCGGCCCGCACGAGGCGTGCCTGGAAGGTAAAGCTCTGACCGTTGCTGCTCGCGTAGCCACCGCTGAAATCGACAACCCAAGCGTAGCCAGAATAGCTGGCATCGGTCGAAGCCGACCAGAAACCCAGCGCGTCAGTATTTGGAAAAGCAAGCCTGTCGATCGCAGGGTTGTCAACCGACCGATCGACAATCGTCTGAAGCTCACGAATACTGGGCAGCCGCCAATCGCTCTTGCCCGCAAACGTTAACGTCTTCGTTAGCGCATTGGCCTCATCCCATGTGTAACCAGGTGCTGTGCCGGTGCAGGTCGTTCGATCCCAGGTTTGGCCCATGGCGCACCGCATCCACACCAGCCCTGTGGTCGGGTCGGTGACTGTGCCGTCCCCATTGTCAGAATAAGTCTTGGCCGCCAGTGCCGTCCCCGCCCCCACCCCCACCCCCACCCCCACCCCCACCATCAGGCTGGTCAGCACCAGCCAGCGAAACAGATTAAGAAATCCAGCAAGCACCTTCATGGTGGCATCCTTTCAGATTGGGTGATCAAGCGAACATCTTATCCCAAAAATTAGCAGTAATTGGCGCTATTTGGCCCTCTTTGGCCCTATGTAACAGGTGTTTTATGAGGGGTTTGCACCATTACCTATAGCAGCAAATGCAGGCTGGACGGGCGTTAGCTGGCATTTTGGTTTGTCGCAACGTGGGCTTAAATGCCAATTGGGGTTCTACGCCCAAACCGGCGGAATTTATCCATCTCATGAAATCTGATTGACGGCAAACCTGTTGCACACGGTTTCCGTATGGAGATGCAATCCGACTGTGTTTTTCGTACAGTTTTTTGCTTCAAACCGGCCAATAAAAAGCGAATCAGCTCCATGGTCGCCAAACAGGTGTTTTCCGTCAAGATCGAACCAATGCTGACTTTGCGACGAATTGGAGACGTATGGAGGGTCCAGCCTGATGCCGCCCTTGACGGTACGTTCATGGTACGTTCGGTCGTGTGGCTATCATCTTGCCCATGCCCCCCAGTTGCCCGACGACACCGATTGCGCACATTCTGTTCCTTGCAAAATTATCCAAACGATGAAGGCATCTTTTTCATGGATGGACCAGGCCTTGGCCCTGGCCGCCAAAAGCCAGCACATCACATCGCCTAACCCCCGCGTGGGCTGCGTCATCACCCGCGCAGATGGGCAGATTTTGGGCATGGGGCATACCCAGCAAGCAGGTGGCCCTCACGCCGAGATCATGGCCCTGCAAGACGCTTGCGCCAAAGGCCATTCGCTGGCTGGGGCCACCGTCCATGTCACGCTTGAGCCTTGCTGTCACACCGGTCGCACCGGCCCGTGTTGCGATGCCCTGATCGCAGCAGGTGTCGCCAAGGTGGTGGCCAGTCTGGCTGACCCCAACCCCCGGGTGGCAGGCCAGGGTTTTGCGCGACTGCGGGCAGCAGGCATTGAGGTGCTGACCGGCCCTGGCGCGTCAGCGTCGCGTGAACTCAATCTTGGCTTTTTTAGCCGCATGTTGCGACAACGGCCCTGGGTACGGCTCAAAATTGCGGCATCGCTGGACGGTCAAACGGCGCTGACCAATGGCCGCAGCCAATGGATCACCGCCGAGGCCGCCCGCGCTGACGGCCATGCCTGGCGTGCAAAGTCTTGCGCCGTGCTGACGGGCATTGGCACCGTGCTGGCCGATAACCCCCGCTTGGACGTGCGTTGGCCTGATGCGGTGCGACAGCCTGCCGTGGTGGTGCTGGACAGTCGTTTGCAAACCCCACCGGATGCACGTCTTTTGGAGGCCTGTCGTGCCCGTTATCTCTACACCGCCGTCCAAGGCAGCCCGCTTGCACCCGCGCTGCATCAGCAAGGTGCCACGGTGATCGACATGCCTGATGCCAAGGGCCAGGTTGATCTGCTGTTCATGCTGCACGACTTGGCAAAGCGCGAGATCAACTGGCTTCACGTTGAGGCCGGTGCTAGGCTCAACGGTGCGCTGATGGGGGCGGGGCTGGTCGATGAACTGCTGGTCTATCTGGCCCCCAAGATGCTGGGGGCAGGGCGCGGCATGGCGCAGTGGGGGCCTTTGCACGACCTGACGCAGGCACTGCCGCTGACGTTTGTATCGACAGAGACCGTGGGCACTGACCTGCGGGTGGTGGCCCGCGTCTGCGGCAGCGACGCATTTTGATGGCTGTACCGGCAAAGCCCGTGATGGTTGCAGGCCTGCTGGCGCTGATGATGGTGTGTGTGCCTGCCGCCGGTGCTCGCACCGAGTACCTGCTGCAAGACACCCTCAAGTCCATCCTGGTGGTTTCTTTTGGACTGGCTGCGGCGTGGGTTTATTTTTGGCCCCGGGTGCAGGGCAGTCTGAGGGTTCGACTGCACGGGGTGTTGGTGTTGCCCGTGATGCTGATGCTGTATGCCCTGGGCAGCATGGTCTGGTCGCATACCTATTTGGGCGGCGTTGAGGCTGTTCGCTGGTTCGTCTTTAGCCTGCTGACGCTGGTGGGAATGAACAGCCTGACGCACCAACGCATGATGTGGACGCAAAAGCGCGTCGAGCTACTGGCCTGGGGCGTTCATCTGGGGGCGGTGGCGGCATCGCTCTGGGGGGCCTTGCAATTCTGGTTTGACTGGTCTTTTTTTGCGCAAGGCCCCAGTCCGGCCTCTACCTTTGTCAATCGCAACTTTTTGGCCGAATTTGTCGTCTGCACCCTGCCTTGGTCGGTATGGCTGCTCACCCGTCTGCACGACAAAACCAGCGTTTATTTGCAGACGTTTGCGCTGGGGCTGAACGTGGTGGTCCTGATGATGACCGGTACGCGGTCGGCCCTGGTGGGTCTTGTCGTGCTGATGGTGGTTTTGCCCATGCTGGTGGTGGTCTATCGCCGGTATGCGGTGTCGTCAGGCTGGCATCCACGTCATGTCATCGGACTGGTGGCGGTGTTTGCGCTGACCATTTTTGCGCTGGGACGATTGCCCACGATCAACCATGCGTTGATCCATGACTTTGGCCACGGCACGGCCATCGACCGCGCAGGGTCCAGATCGCTGTCGGTAGCACGGGCTAATGAATACCGTAGCGGGTCGTTTGCTGTGCGCACTCTGATGTGGCAGGCCACCACGCGAATGATCGCCGCGCACCCCGTGGCGGGCGTGGGAGCCGGTGCCTGGGAGGTTCAAATTCCGCTGTACCAAACGGCCAGTTTGCTGGAGACCGACTATTACGCCCACAACGAGCCTTTGCAATTGCTGGCCGAATATGGCCTGACGGGCGGGCTGTTTTTGCTGTTGCTCCTAGGCTACCTGTGCCGATCGACGTACACCACCCTTGCAGCCAGGTCACTACAGGCGCGGCGCGAGGCCCCGCAGCGGGCCTTTATTCTGTCCAGTCTGGGGGTGTTGTTGCTGGTCAGTCTGGCCGGGTTTCCGTGGCGAATGGCCGGCACGGGTGCTCTGTTTGCCCTGGGACTGGCGGTGCTGGCGGGGTCTGACCTGCGTATCCACACGCGCCGCCAAACTTTCCGATCCGGTGTCTGGGGTGGGCCTTTGACTTGGTGCTGGTGCTGGCGTTGTCGCCGCCCTGATGCCATGGCGGTCTTGAGCGGACTGGCCGTGGTGACAGGTGTGGCGATTTACGTTGCACAGCAGGCCATTGAATGCGAGGCCCAACTGGTTGCGGCCACCCGCATCGCGATGTCCATTTCGGCATCGGGCGTTCCTAATGACCCCATGTGGGCCGAGCACAAGTCCAAGATGTTGCAGCAGGTGTATGCCGGCATTCGCATCAACCCCCATTACCGCAAAATTACGCCCATCGTGGCCGACTCTCTGGCCAGTTGGGGCGATTGGCCCAATGCGGTACGGGTGTGGCAGTCGGTGCTGGCATCGCGACCGAATGTGGTGATCTTGCAGGCCAATGTGGCGCGTGGCCTGCTGTATGCGGGCGATGTGGCAGGGGCCACCACTTACCTGGATCGTGCCCTGCGCATTCAGCCTGATGCGCCGACGTTGCCGTCATTGCAGGTGTTGCTTTGGAGCCGTACGGGCCACTTGCAACAGGCCCTGGCACAGGCACAGACGCTGTTGGCATCCGGGGTGATCGACGCTGATCTGGTGCAGGTGGCCTATACGCTGGGGTTACGGCAAAACCGCCCAGACGTGGCCATCAGGGCGCTCACGCTGGGCATCCAGACCTGGCCTAACCGCGCTGTCGATGGCTGGATCAAACTGGGCGATATTTACAGCCAGGCCCAGGCCCATGACCCCGCCAAAGCCACGCACGCCTACCAGCAGGCACTGCAAACCGTCGATCCGGCCTATCGGCAGTGGGTGCTGGACAAAATTCCGGCATCCTACAGGGCGCAGATGGAATGATCACGGGATTACACATCACCCTTGCCGTATTGTTTACAAAAAGTAATAGACACATAATTTTCATCATAAATTGAAAATATGCACGTTTGTTAAGCATACAGTGCTATTGTTTTTATATTTTTAACGTATAAAATTTATTGTGAATCGTGTCCATCTCGATGGTCTCGCAGCCACTGTGCCACAGCGCGGGGGTAGATCAGATGCTCTTGGGACAGCACCCGTGCTGCCAGGGTTTGTGCTGTGTCGCCAGGCAGAATGGGCACAGCGGCCTGCGCCAAAATCGGCCCTTGGTCCAGATCAGGGGTGACCCGATGCACGGTGGCACCGGCTTGTTTACATCCTGCATCCAGAGCACGCTGGTGGGTGTGCAAGCCTGCAAAAGCCGGCAGCAGCGACGGGTGAATGTTGAGCAGGCGACCGCTATAGCGCTGCACAAAGCCCTCGGTCAGTATGCGCATAAACCCCGCCAGCAGCACCAGCGCCGGTGGTTGGGAGTCAAACGGGGCGATGCTTTGCACCAGTGCGTCGTCAAAAGCCGCTCGGTCAGGGTAAAGCGTGTGGTCTGCCACCCGGGTGGCAATGCCCTGCGCCCGGGCAAATTCAAGCCCAGGGGCATCGGGTCGATTGCTGATCACGGCAGCCACACGAGCACCCAGGCGCTCAGCCCAGTGCTCTGTTTGGGCGGCCCTGACAATAGCAGCCATGTTGGAACCGCCACCCGAAATCAGAATAATCACATTTCTCATATTTTTCATATTGTTCATATTAGACATTATTGGAAACCTACCTGCAATTGTTGGAAAATCAACAAGTTAGCAAAATCAAAGAATACGTTTCCAATAATGTCTATGGCTCATATTTTGCCAAGATAAATAATTAGTTTGTAATACGTTTATAATAAATTAAATACTTGATAAAATCAACAATGATAGCACTCAGTGCAATAAAGACGTGCGTTATCGCTGATTTATAAGATAAACATAGTGTATAAAACTTATTGAAATTGCTTGGTTTTACCTATTGTATGTTGCCCGCCCATCTGCCCCCAACGCTGACCTCATCGAACACTCCATTGCGCTCTCCATTGCGATCTTCATCGATCACCCAATTTTTAGCCTTGTTGCAGAACATGGGTGTGGATCGTCTGGATGCACAACGGCTGATGTTGCACGTGCTGGGCCGAGAGGCAAACCAACGCGCCTGGCTTGTGGCCCACGGTGAAACCCTGTTGGCCCCGTCGGATGCCGTCGCCCTGATGGACTTGGCGCGTCGCCTGCTGGCGGGTCTGCCTATCGCCTACCTGACCGGTTACCAAGCGTTTTATGGGCTGGCGCTGCAAGTGGATGCCAACGTGCTGGTGCCGCGTCCCGACACCGAAACCCTGGTTGACCTGGCGCTTCACCATCTGTCCCGTGCCATGACCCAGCATCCTGAGGGTCATCTGCGGGTACTGGACCTGGGTACAGGCAGTGGTGCCATTGCCTTGGCGCTCAAGGCCAACTGCCCCAGCCTGCACGTCCACGCCAGCGACATTTGCCCAAGGGCGCTGCACATAGCCCGCGCCAACGCCACACGGCTGGGTCTGACGGTGCGTTTCAGTCAGGGCGCATGGCTGGCAGCGTTGGCCACCGAACACGACACGCTGTTTGATGTCATCGCAAGCAACCCCCCCTACATTGCCCAAGACGACCCCCACCTGGCGGCATTGGGCTGTGAGCCTGTACACGCCCTGGTCAGTGGACAAGACGGTCTGGATGACTTGCGTCGCATCATCGATCAAGCGCCGTCGCACTTGGTACCTGGCGGGTGGTTATTGCTGGAACACGGGTACGACCAGGCAGACAGGGTGCGTGACCTGCTCAGCGCCGCAGGCCTGACGGCGGTGTCATCCCACCGCGACCTGGCCGGCCATTGGCGTTGTAGCGCTGGGCAGCGTACACGCTGTCACCCGTTGCCGTTGGCGCGCTAACCCTTGTGACCTAGCCGAGACTCAGTTCCCAAGATCAGCCGGTTGATGTTGGCCGCATGGCGGTACAGCAGCAGCACGGCAATGACGCAAACGCCCAGCAGGATGTTTTTGTCCATGCGCCAGACCAGGCCGTCGCCCAGGGTATAGACCACAGGTGTCAGCAGGGCTGCGATGATGGCGGCCAGGGACGAATAACGAAACACACTTGCCATCACCAGCCAGATCACCAGAGCGGTCAAGGCCAGCGCCCAGTGCAGGCCCAGCAACACCCCCAGCACCGTGGCAACGCCCTTGCCGCCCACAAACCCGAAAAACACAGGGTACACATGCCCAAAAAACGCAGCCACGCCAGCAAGGGCCACGCTGCCATCGCCCAAACCATACAGCGAACCGTACAACCTGACGACCAGCACAGGCAGACACCCTTTGGTGGCATCCAGCAGCAGGGTCAAGACGGCGGCAGACTTATTGCCAGAGCGCAAGACATTGGTGGCCCCGGGGTTTTTACTGCCAAAGGTTCGCGGGTCATCCAAACCCATCCAGCGGCTAACGATGACCGCAAACGACAAAGACCCCACCAGGTAACTGGCCAGGGCAACGGCGATGGGCAGCAAACTGGGCAAAAGGTTGGGCAAAAGGTTGGGCAAAAGCTTGGGCAAAAAATCCAAAAAGACGTTCAAAAAGTTGTTCAAAAAGTTGTTCAAAACCTGACTCCAAGACTGTGATTCGGTGATTTTGCCAGACTGTCCGTCCTTGCTTCTAAAGCATAAATTGTGGTGTAACTAAATGATTTTAATTGTTTTTTTATGGATATTAGGCCGATTACAATCCGGCGTTTTTAGATGCAAGGAGGCATGTCAATGCCAGTCGGTCACCCAATTCAACTGCACGGCAGCCCAGTGGCTGGTGGCAAGTTTCCCTTGATCTGCGTCCCGCTGGTGGGACGCACCCGGGCTGATATTTTGGCCGAGCTTGAGGCCGTGTTGGCTGAAAAACCCGACGTACTGGAGTGGCGTGTTGATTATTTTGCAGGCATCGCAAAGACCGATCAGGTGATCGATGTTGTGTGCGCCATCAGGGCTGTAGCAGGCAGCCTGCCCGTGATGTTCACCTGCCGGTCCCACTGTGAGGGTGGTCAAAACACGACGCTATGGGACGGTGATGTGGTCAGCCTTTGTGAGGCCGTGTGTCACAGCCGTCAGATCGACCTGATCGACTTTGAGCTGCGTTGCGGCCCGTTGCCGATCTCCCGGGTGCGCATGGCTGCCCACGCCAACGGTATCCAGTTGGTTTTGTCTTGTCATGATTTTGCGACAACCCCCGACACGCCGACGCTGGTCCGATACTTTGACCAAGCGCGTGTGCAGGGGGCAGACGTGGCCAAACTGGCCGTGATGTCGCATTCGCCAGCGGACACCTTAAGGCTGCTGGATGCCACCTTGCAGGCCAGCCAAACCCTTGATATTCCGCTGATCAGCGTGGCCATGGGGCCGCACGGGGCGGTCACGCGGCTAATGGGCGGAGAGTTTGGGTCGGCTTTAAGCTTTGCGGTGGGTGTCAAAGCGTCAGCCCCGGGTCAGATGCCCGTGCAGGATATTCGTGCGGTGCAGGCCATTTTGCAGCGTTCACAAGCTGGCCCAACAGACCCGTGGTAAGCGTTTAGACCCCCTCTTTTTCAAATCCCCCCTAACCCCCCTTTGTTAAAGGGGGGAACCAATGCGCTGCATTGACAGAGTTGGCTAACCGTTCTTATCCCCCCTTTGTAAAGGGGGGAACCAATGCGCTGCATTGACAGAGTTGGCTAACCGTTCTTAAGTTAGATCATACAAGTTCCTTATCATTGACCTAAAATTGTGAGATCAAATTCAACTATTCGCGTTTTGCTATAAAAATCAACAGCTTACGATACTTTGAAAGTGACATCTTGAACAATTTTTTGGCAAATTAAATTATTGCATTCAATGCTAAATAACTTTATTTTTCTGACTTATCCCCCCTTTGTAAAGGGGGGTAGGGGGGATTTATGTTATTTGATGCACAACATTACTTTTAATCGCATCAGACATTTGGTATGGAGGGTCTAAACGGTTACGATTGTTTTAATCATGTCTTATTTTATCCCATCAAAAGTTTTTTGGCAGTTGCCATTTGAGTTTCGTTATCAGATCGTAATCATCAATTCGGATATTTTTTGACTCCAAACACGCTATATTTTTATAATAAAGTTTTAACAAGAAATCTGCCACGTCCAGAGAAAATCCGGAACGAACTTGATCTCTGTTATTTTCTAAAATCAAACTAAGATATTTCTCTAGCTTTACTGTACCCCAATGCCTGACTATATTTTCTTTAATCTGTGGGTACTTATCCAGTAAATGCTCAGGGAATTTTTTAAACGGATCATTGACATCTGAGGGTGCATCATGGGTCTCATCAAACTTTTCGGTGAGCTGTGGGTAGGTATCAAACAAATGCTCACGCAATTCTTCAGATCGATCATGGATATCTGGTGGGTGCGCATTGGATTCATCAAACATACGCCAAACCGAGTCAGGAGGATCGTCCATCTCTGTCACATTCAACCCTTTCACGTCATGATGAAGGACAAGTGATGGTGATGGTGATGGTGATGGATTATGCGATTCGGCTGGCTTGCCTAAAGTTTGAGGCGGTATCGATTTGTCTGGCTTTGAATTTCCGCTACCTGATAGAAAAGCATCAACCATGGATGTGCTGATCACATCGATATAAGATTGTTGTTGTTCAATCGAAAGCCCGATCAAAGTCATGCCAGCACGCAGTTGTTGCAGTAACAGCTTCACATCATTGATCACACGGAATCGCTTACGTCGAGTAGTTTTGGCACCGGATATCCATAACAGCTCATTGGCTGCCTTTTGCATCGCCAGGGTGTTCGCGTGATGCGGGCCGTAATGCATCATTGTCAAGGCCAATACATTGGACCAAATCGATAAAAGAAAATCTCGAACTTCACCATGCACCGATAAGCCTTGGAGCATGTCATGTATCAAGGCATACGCCTGCCCCTGCATTTTTTGAAAAGTTGAATGCAAAATTTCTGGTGGTGATTGAACCGGCTGGTCACGTTGCGGATTTTGGATTTTGGCCTGACTGACGGCCAATGCCGGGTTGTCCAGCGCCAAATGGCTGGCAGAAAACTGATGGTGCTGGTTAAAGATGCCGGTGTCTGTCACAGGCTCTTCACCCAGCAGCAAGGTGACCAGGGTTGAACCGTGATAGGCGTTTTGACCCAACAAACCAGATGGGGCAATTTCGCCATAGGTATAAAAGCCCGCCACCGGCAAACACGATGGAATAGTCTCGGTGGCGGTTTTGAATTCATCCGCCGCGTTGTTCTCCAGTACCAGTGCACGGCTGACACACGAAAACCAAAGCGCTGCCACAGGGGGCTTTGTTCTCGGAAAATGCGCCAAGGCTTCGTGGATGTTTTTTTTGGACACTGCCAATATATCGGTCACATCGGGCTGCGTCAGTTGAATCTGGCAGTCCGTTGGCAAACTCTGCACGGACTCCAATTGGCCTGTTTCCTCACAATACCGAATCACATCCCGCAAATAATGCTCGTTACTGTCGCGGTTGGGGTAAATCACAAAAGGGTGGCAAACCGATAACTGCCCCCCTTGCAGGCGATAGCGCGATGCCAGGTATTCAACGGCGGGTTTTTGCGCGATGGTTTGGATGAAGTTGCCATTGCATTGTGCATCCATGCGATCACCCACCGCATGCCAGCCCGATCCCAAGCCCTCGGTGACTGCCCAGTGACAGCGCAACGGGCCATAAAACAGTAAATAGGGCACAGCGTTGTGCAGTACCTCGTTATTAAAAAACTGCACCGTTTGCGTCAGCGTAAAGTTCTCTGCACTGGCACCCCCAAAAAAACGGGTGCCCACAAAATGGTCTGAGAACAACCCGACGATCGACGCACCGTCCAACCCCAGACCATCAGGAAACAGCAGCCCCAGCACGGGCAAGCCAGGGGATTTGCCACTGCCGGGTTGATACGCCACCCCCTGCGCACGCCATTGCTGCAGGGCCATTTCCAGATTTTGGGCCTCGTTATCAAAGGTCAAATCGCGCAGCACGCCAGCACGGAAGGTGATGGTGTCGCTGGCAAACACGATCAGCACGGACGACCCCACGCGGTAACCCTGTTCGAGCGAGACCTCGCCGTTTGAACTTCCGCCCACAATGGGGCATCCGGGCAATAACTGCACCAGTTCTTTGAGCAAACGGGCGTGATCGTTGCCAAACGTAGAAAACAACAAGGCCGCCGTGGGCGCACCGATACCCAGCTCTCGGAGTGCACGGGTTGCCATGGCCGTTGCGGCAACCTTGGCATCCGATGTCAGGCTATGGGAGATGCTGATTTTGAACATGGGGTGATTGAAAGGCCAGTGTAGGCACATCCAGGATGGCATTTTCCCAATGCTCTCGCTGATCCACAGTGGCGGTACTGATGCGAATGTGCACATCGTCCGGCAGCGAGCCAAAGCGTTGGGTCCGTTGATGCCGCCAAGACAATGGCCTCACCGGCCAGCAAACCCTCCTGTCTGCCGTCGCGGCGGCCTTTTTGTAGGCTTTCTTGTTTCCATGGTTCGGTCCATTCCATGGCGGTTTCAGCAAGCATTGTGTTGATCTCCAATAAGTTTTCCCCTTCAGGAAGTGTGGGTGGCCATCACTATTGACACGTAACGTCCAGCGCTGTATCTCAACGCGAGACATCAGCGAAATTTCAGATAACAAATGCGCTTTGAGAAATCCATTAACGTTGATTTTTCAAACAGGGGTTTTCTGTCAGGCACAAACCAGCGGTGATTTTGATTGGATATCCGCCGTTTTTCCCTCGCGTTGCATGATCTCAGCCTCAAGCATGCTGGGCAAGATGAACCTGCGGCAGGCTTTTTCTATCACCGCGACGAGTCGTTGCTGCTGGAATGGCTTGAGCACGTAGCCCTTGGCACCCGCTTTCAAGGCATCGAGCACCATTCTTTCTTGACCGTGCGAAGTTACCATGATAATGTTCGCGTCAGGAAACTCGCCCCGGATGTGGCGGGTGGCTTCAATGCCATCCATGACCGGCATCGTGATGTCCATGGTCACCAAATCAGGTTGACACTCGCGGTAGGCGGCGATGGCTTCGACCCCGTTCCCTGCGGTCTTGACGACCAGGTAGCCCAGCATTTCCATCATCATGCAAATTTTTCGGGTGATGATGGGAGAGTCGTCGACGACCATGACTCTCAGCGCCTGCATATCCATGGCAGGCTTACCTCGGGGCATCAGGCCTTCCTGGGGGAAAGACTGCTTGGGGTCTGACGAGACTGATATTCAAACGTCCGTACCTAGAACTAAGGTAACGTCTGGAAAATACGGTGATTTGCATTTCTGGAAACACGTTGTCTGGGTCCATCATGAGGGGGGGTGTCAGGGGGACTCCTTGCTTGTCTAAATGACCAAAGTCCTGCGTACAGTGTCCAAGAATGGTGTTGACCCATTCTCCGATCGCAGCTTGCCGGTGTCTTTCGACCTCTTCGGGTTCATCTTGAAACCCTACAGTCATCCATGCGTGGACGGCGTTAACCAAGCAGGCCTGAAAGCTGAACACGGCCCACAGGTTGACCCTACCGCCCAAGCCGACGATCGCAGTCATGTCAAGCTGTGCCTGTGAACTCGCTTCAACAGCACCTGAATCGACATCGACCATGGGTGTTCCGTGTTCGGATTCAAAGTAGTTTCGCGTCTTGGCAACCACCGACTGCATCACCAATTCCATTTTAGGGCAAGCTTGATCGGTGCTCATCATGAAAGATGTTCGTATTCAATGCCATTGATCAAGGGCAAAGTAAACAAAAATTGGGTGCCTTGTCCGGTCACCGTTTTGACCACCAAGGTTCCTCCCAGGCGTTGTGTCTCGTCCATCACTGTCGCCAGCCCAATTCCACGCCCTGAGAGCGTGGAAACCGCGCTGCTGCTACTGATGTTGTCCCTGAAAATCAATTGAGCCACCTCTTCGTCGGCAACGTGATGCACGGTGTCGGCTCCGTAGAGGCCGACCGCAACCGCCCGTTGCCGTAGCAACTGAATGTCAATTCCGGCACCATCATCCGTGATGGCAAGCAAGAGAGTGTTGTGATCTAGGTTGATACGGCAAGTGATTTGTCCGATTTCATCTTTTCCCTCTGTCCAGCGGCTCTCGGGGGTTCCCAAACCATGTGCAACGGCGTTGCGAAAGACATGCCCTAGGGCGTGCAAAAACTTTTGATACGGTTGCGGATCGATCCAGACATCGTCGCCTCCTACAACTTGAATGGATGCCACTTCCTTGTCCAGGCGTGTCGCGGCCTGTTGCACCAGGCTGTCAAAGTCGGCCAGCACCTTTTTGAGATTGACCCTGCGCAAGTGAAGCATCTCATGGAGCAGGATGCGCGTTTCGGCTAAGCTTGTATCGATGGTGTCCCCATGCAGCAAGCGTGCAGCCATCTGTTCAAGTTGCCGTGCCTGATCGGCAGACAGGGTGATGATTTTTCTGTTTTCGAGAAACGCCTGACCCAGTGCGCCGGCCAAGATGGCCATGTCCTGCTCAAAGGGTGCTTGCAGTTCCTGGACTGGCACGGACGCGGCGATTTTTTGCAGCGACAAGGTATCGCCTTGCGCCACCAAGCCCGACAAACGGGTTTCTATCTCGTGCAGAACCTGGGGGGTATGGATAAAACTGAACTGGTTCAGCATCCCCTTGTGGGTGTGTATTTCTCGGTACAGCGCACGAGCAATGGCGTTGGGAGAGTTTGTTTCATGGAGCCAGCGCTGCACACTGTGGCTTGTGAACTCACGAAAGGCATCGATGGCCTCAAAAAAATTGCGGGTATCAGAGACAGCCATGACGATCAATTCAAGACGACACCGCTCGCTTTGTAGCAGTGATGCCAACCGCCGCTCCTCGGTGATGTCGGTCAGAACCACCATCACTTCCCTGTTCTCCAGAATTTTGTATTCGGCTTTCAGCAAAGTGTTACCTCGCACAATTTCTGCGGGAAGGAGACTCAGCATGCTCTCTTGGGTGGCAGGCTCTGACTCGGCCAACACGGCGGTAATGATCTCGCCAAAGAAATTTGCCCTGTCTGCGTTCTCGCTCAACACCAGCGCCGCGTTGGTGCCCGCTGGGGCGAAGCCCAACATGGTTTGACAGGCACGGCTGGTTTCGGGGCCGATCAACAGGTTCATGCCAAACGATAGAAAACCTTGCCCTGAGTTATTGAGCAGGTTGCTTACCCGTTGTCGCCCCAATATGGCGGCTTCTTCTGACCGCATAAGTTGTGCCTGGGTCAGTTGAATCACCTTGAGTGCAGCCTCTTTGGCCTCCAGCAGTTCTTTCATGCTGGCCATCTGTGTTTTGATGAGTGTCAGCAATTTATTAAAGTTGACCGCCACCAGGCCCAGCTCATCTTTGCCCCCAATATCAATGCGCGTGTTCCAAGCGGATTCGCCTTCCATCGTGTCAAGCTGTTTGGCAAATCGATGCAAGCGACGAACCAGCATGAAATGCAGTACCAGCCCAAGCAGCGTGGTCATGATCAAGGCCGTCCACCCCAACTGCTGGCGAACTTGCTGATAGAGCAACTCGCCCTGTTGGTGAACCAACCTTGGCATATCCAGCAAAATGAGGGCAACATGGTGCTTGAGAATATCTCGCACAGGGTAATAAATTTTGTACGTATCTGAATCAAAGGAAGTCCAAAACTGCCCGCTCCCGATCGATCCCGGTGTCAAGAAATTGGGCCACGAGATCAAGCCTGTCGGCATGTCAGTTTGGGTACTCAAATCAAAGGACAGTTTGGTTTGTTCTCGCAGTTTTGATAGGTGTTCAGCGTCAAGCAATCGTCCCAACACCACCGTGCCGACGATATCGCCGATCGAATCCGTTCGAACAATACCCGCCCAACAGATCTGCATGAGATGGACACCGGTTTTGATAATGCCGCACTGCGCAAGTTGTGAATTGTTTTTGATGTATTCAAAATAAGGTTCATTCTGAGGGGCCAGGATATCCAAAAGCACACCATCTATCGTGATCGCGCTCGATATCAACAAGTTGCCATTTTTGCCAAAGATCACGCTGATGGCAAGGTTGGCCGGTGCTAGGCTGGCCTCGCCAATGTTGTCTTGGGCCCAACGGGCATCGGGCTTTTGGACATAACGGTACATCTCGTTCCAGATCGCCCAGTCGGTTGTCAGACTCTTCAAACTGATGGCGCTGGCTTCAAAACTTTGTTCTACCCTGCCCATGTTATCAATGACATCGCCGCGCTCAATGGTGTCATAACTTTCACTCATGCTTCTCTGAAGTAATACCAGGCTCACGCTGGCCATCAAGCCAAAACAGAGAATAAAGGCGAGAATAATTTTTAGTCGAATACCCATTGCGGATACTTTCTTTACTGGCGGCCGGAAAGGTCTGATTTATGAAAGCAGCACACTTTGTCCATTTTGGCTTGTGAATATCACCCCTGTTTGCGGATCTACAGAAAATGTCCCTGCACCGAAATCTCGGCGCAATTGCACGGTCAATTTGCCAAACGACAGTTCAACCGAACCCTCTACGCCAGCGTTGGCCTGGAGTTTGGCGGTCAGTGCCACAGCCAATTCCTTTTTGAGTTCAACTTCTTCAATCAGCATTTGACCCCACACCTGCAAAACGTGCTGTCGAGAGGCCTTGACACGACCCAACAGGCCCTTGGGGTCACCGGTTGATGTTAATTGTTTGATCAGTTTGTTGAGCGTGGCTTCACTGGTTTTTTCCACCTCAATGCGACGCAGCAGGGCTGCATACTTGGCCGTCAGATCGGGGTTATCGCCCAGCACAACCCGAGTGGTGCTTGATTTAGCAGACCCCAGCCAGGGCACTTGAAGCATCATGGCAGCGGTTGCCACGCCCCCCACCAAGCGAGCGCGAGAGGGTGCGTTGGCACCGATGACGATGTGGTTCAATGAATGCAGGATGCAATCGATCACCATGTTGTCGACGGCAATCACCGTGCCGGCTGTGATCAAGGAACCTTCGGCAAATCGCGCATGAACTGCGCCAGTTGCACGAAGTTCGGCGTGAGCAATCACCCCGCCTGCAATCAAAATGTTGCCATCTGCTTGAAGGTGTCCGCCATCAACCAGGCCATCGACCACGATGTCACCACTGGCCTGCACTTTCATGCCTTGAACCACTTCACCCAAAACGTGGACGGTCCCATCAAAATGAATGTTGCCAGTCGCCATGTTGACCTCTTTCAGGCTCAACACAGGCTCAACCATCACGCCACCCTTCACACGAACAGGTTGGCCGTTCACCGCAGCCAACAGCAGATTGGGGTCATCGTTTGAGACGCAAGCACCGTCTAGTGGTGTGGCAAAAAAGGTGTCTTCACCCGCCATAGCGGGCAAAACTTGGCCTTTGACGGTTTGACCGTTGAAACCAGACGTGGAAGGGATGCGGCGCATCAGCGCATCACCCGGGTGAACAACCGCAATGACACCGTGCTCACGGTAATCGATCAAACCGTGATCATTGATCTGTGGCTGTCGGTCCACCGTTTGTGGTATCAGTGCTTGCAGAACAGCAGGGCTGCCATGCTGGGGCAGCACGGCTGATGCCACCTCGCAATCGGTGCAACTGCTTTGCTGGCAAGCCCGTTCTAGCGCGTCAGTGTCGATGCCACATGTCACACCAGCCATGTGCAAGGCAGCCAGCACGTCTGGCACAGATGCAGCTTTGCCACCACGTGCACAAGTGATGGTCAGTGTGGCCGCCATGTCGTCCGGCCTCACAGACACAACAATCGTGGCATCAATACGCTTTGCAACCGCCAGTTCAAACACGCTTTGCTGAATTTTGCACATTTCAGCGGCCTTGTGGATGGCCACTTCGTCCAGCACACAATCACCGTACCCTTGACTCATCAACAAAGAATGCAGAACATCACCACTGAGGTCCTGCCGATTGGGAACAGGCTGCGCAACCAGGAAAACCTGATCGGGCGTAACTTTGAATGAAATTCCCTCTATGTTCATGATCTCAGCATCCGTGTTGATAACTGAAGTTATCGGGGTTCAAAATTCGACGTAAACAAATGATTTATAACAATAAAATGGCTTTACACTGGTCTGACAGGCATCGTGTAAATAGCCTCTGACCAAGAGAAAAAGGTAATCGTTTAGACCCCTCACCCTAACCCTCTCCCCATAGAGGAGAGGGCCGGGGTGAGGGGCAACATCACACTGGATTCCCTCTTGAGCGGGAATGACGGCGGGGGGTCTAAACGGTTACAGAAAAAGCCATGGTGAATCATGACACAAATACTGGCGCGTTGCCGGAAACGAGCTCCAATTTTCGGCGGTGTCTCACGTTGTCATACAGCGCTGAACATGATGCGTCAAGGTTGGCCTCAGCGGCTGATCGCTCCATGGCTTTCTGCGGATACCAAGGGAATTTCGCAAAACGGGTTGGGGTTGCGACGATAGATCGAACTGCCTGTCTTCGAGACATGCCTCGAAAAAAGAAAGCAATGTGCCTTTCGCGTTGGTGTGCTTCTCCCAATCGAAAGCGTTTAGACCCCCGTTTTGCAAATCCCCCCTAACCCCCCTTCGTTAAAGGGGGGAACAAATGCGCCGCATTGACAGAGTAGGCTAACCATTCTTACCCCCCTTTCGTTAAAGGGGGGGTAAGGGGGATTTCTGTGATTGGTTGCACAACATCACTTTTATTCGCACTACATTTGGTATGGTGGGTCTAAACGGTTACCTTGTAGGATATTCGTCCCACTGAAGGGTGCTGCATATTCTTGCTTTCAAACCAAGTTAAATGGCATACCCACACAAATAAACAGAGCTATCAAAACGTGAAACCTCTAATAAAACTTCAGCATCTATTAATCTCGCTTGAATAATTTCTTCTATTTCTATTTTCTGCATAAAAGTTTCTAATTACTCGCTGAATCATAACGTCACAATTAGGCAGCGGTGCTGAAAAGGCGCACACGACGCACAACCCATGAATGGTATCCAACCTAAAACCCGCAAGCTGACTGCCAGCGCACAAAAGCCAAAATAATCTCTAAACAGCGAGTGCATACAAAGCGAAGCCACTGCAAAATATGGAGTTGATACCGTAGATGTAACAAGGGCTAGAGGCAAAAAGAGCATATCGACTTGAGCTGCCTAATGTCAAAAGTAAGGGGCGACTCGCATCAGCGCGGTTGGAAACTGTGGCGATTTGTTGAAAAGGTCGTCAATTAACGCTACTCTGACGTTGCTATTTTTTACACTATTCGTCCAAACTATTTGCGATCAACCGTTGCACCCATTGTTCGCATATAGTCCAGGTAGTTGCCAGTAAATTTATATCGCCCAACATGAACCGTGTTGCTTACTACATCTGCCCAGATTTCGCCTCCGCAATCGATCCAGCGTTTGCAAAATCCAATGTCCTCTCCAGCGTTTATGCCGTCAATGGATTTAACCAAAGGATTGAAGAATCCCCAGTTGTTTGACATGCGAGGTATGTTTTCATCTTCTTCTGGGAAACCCTGCCCCTTGAGTTCCGGGTAGCGTATCATCATAAGCTCGATAACTTCACGGCGGATGAGCATGGAGCCAGTTCCGATAGATTTCGCGCGCACAAACCCACTTTTTACCTCAATGCTGCCATTTTTGTCTGGTAATATTTCCCCGACAAATCTGTAACCCTGCCGGAGAAGATCGTCTATTCCTAGATCGCTCCTTGATGGATCGAAATTATCCCAAAAAAAATTGCGACGCGGATATAGTGCGCCCACCACATGAAAGCCGCTATCGATCATTTTGAAAATAGTGGAGTATTCGATACCTTGGTCGGAATCCAACATGAATAGATGGGTGAAATCTCCTGCCAAAAAATCAGCGATCACAGTATTTCTTAGGTGGCTGATGATAGAGGCACTGTGAAAAACGATTCTTACTGCTATGTTATGCTGCAGTGCAAACTTATTAAAGTCCAAAGCAGAAATAGCGGTTTCAACGGTAATAGTTCCACTGTGCGTTGGAATGGCGAAGTAAATATTTATCATGGGCAGTCTTGATGTTATAAGTCAGAAAAAGAAAGTTATTTAGCATTGAATGCAATAATTTAATTTACCAAAAAAGCTGAAGAGAAGAAATACGAAGCTGCAAAGTAAGTTTCGCGATTCCCTTTCGTTAAGATG
>CAIJOK010000124.1 GCA_903822205.1 uncultured beta proteobacterium
ACTACGAAGAACAGCAGCTTGCACGCAGTGTGGCTGCACTCAAACGTCGGGCCACAACACTGGGCTTTGTGCTTACACCAGTGGCAGCAGGAGCCTGAAAATCTGGGACAGTGAGTTTTGTTTCTTGTGAGCAAATACGGCCGCAGACGTGGGGGCATCCAGAATGCGATCAGTCCAAGGTTCAGATTTTCTGATCCGGTTAGGGACAATGTCAACCATTTTGAGAAATGTCTTGACATCCCTACAACGGTCAGATCGTGCCAAGTCAGTTTCCATGCGGATCAGGTTGTCTGAGGTCAATTACCCAACCGCGCTGTGCCTATGCCTTTGCGCTAGGCGTGTGCTGGTCACAGCCCGTCTGGGTGGCTATGACCCTCAGGTTTAATGGGCATAATCCAGAACGAGCCAGATCACTGAACATCAGTCAGTGGGACTATTTGCAATTTCTGTGTCTCCCTAACCACTCACTTTATGCACGCACCTGACCTTCAAACCGTCAAAGTTGATTTGGCCGATCGCAGCTACAGCATCGTGATCCGCCGGTCGCTGTTTGATAACCCCCTGAGCTACGCAGACCTTCCGCGTGCACGCCGCGCCCTGATCGTGACCAACACCACGGTGGGTCCTTTGTACGCCGAACGTTTGCAAAAGGCCCTGTCCAGCAAATACGAACGGGTGCATATCCTGGAGCTGCCTGATGGTGAAAAGTACAAAACCTGGCAGCACATGAACCTGATTTTTGACGCGCTGCTAGAAAACGGCTGCGACCGCCAAACCGTTCTGTTTGCGCTGGGCGGCGGCGTGGTGGGCGACATGACGGGATTTGCCGCCGCCAGTTTCATGCGGGGAGTGCCCTTTGTGCAGGTACCCACGACGCTGCTGGCGCAGGTTGATTCTTCAGTAGGCGGCAAAACCGCGATCAACCACCCTCTGGGCAAGAACATGATCGGCGCGTTTTACCAGCCCATCAAAGTCATCTGCGACTTAAACACCCTGCAAACCCTGCCAGACCTACAGCTTCAGGCTGGTCTGGCTGAGGTCATCAAATACGGGGCCATTGCCGACAATGACTTTTTGGCGTGGCTTGAGACCAACCTGTCGGCCCTGCTGGCGCGTGACCCCTCAGCGCTGACTTACATGGTCAGGCGCAGTTGCGAGATCAAGGCCTGGGTGGTTGCGCAGGATGAAAGAGAGTCTGGGGTGCGTGCCATTTTGAACTTTGGTCACACCTTTGCCCACGCCATTGAGGCCGGTCTGGGCTATGGACAGTGGCTGCACGGCCAGGCCGTGGGCTGCGGCATGGTCATGGCGGCGCACCTGTCGTGCCAACTGGGGCTGGCCGATGCTTTTTTTGTCAACCGTCTCACCTTGTTGATCCAGAAAGCAGGGCTGCCCACCAAGGCCCCCATCCTGTCGCAGGCCGACAACGCCGGTCGCTACCTGACGCTGATGCGCATGGACAAAAAATGTACGGATGGCGAGATCAACTTTGTGGTCATTGACAAGCCCGGCAGGGCCGGTATTCACTGTGCGCCTGATACGCTGGTGCGCCGCGTGATCAGCACCAGTTGCACGGCCCCCGCCACTTTGCCCCAGGTTGACCCACCTTGATCGTCCATCGTCCTGCCTGTGGCAATGCCTAGGGCCGGGTTTTGGGCGATGACCCCAGGCGGGTCACGCTGCCGGCCCCCGTGATGGTTTGGGTCAGCACCGCGTCCCCATAGTATTTGACATCGCCTGCCCCCCCCACCGTGACCGCCAGCGTTTGGCTGGCCCACACGGTGGCATCGCCTGACCCCGCGATGCTCAACCTGACGTGTTTGGCGGCCAGCGACTCCATCTGCAGATCACCCGTCCCGGAGATGCCAGCACCGAGCGTCTCCACCTGCCCGCTGGCCCAGACATTGCCAGCCCCTGACACGGACAGGTTGAGGGTATTGGCCTTGATCTTGGCCAGATGCATGTCGCCTGACCCCGAAATTTGCAGCGTCAAATCAGGGGCTTCCAAGCCGTTGGCGTGGACGTTGCCAGCCCCCGATACGGCAACGCTGTCAACTTTGCGAATATGAACCCCTAT
The DNA here is from genome assembly GCA_903822205.1 of uncultured beta proteobacterium. Classification (GTDB taxonomy): domain Bacteria; phylum Pseudomonadota; class Gammaproteobacteria; order Burkholderiales; family Burkholderiaceae_C; genus Rhodoferax. The sequence continues at coordinate 2,078 of CAIJOK010000124.1, forward strand.
CTTGAGGGCGGATGGCTGGATGGAAGCCCCCTGCCTGGCGCGCAAGACAAGCTGACCTGCGCTGACTGCGGTTTCAATCCAGGGAGCGATGTTGTCGTCGGTCTCCACCGTAACCCCCTCTGTTGCCCCCTGAATGATGGTGAGATCAGCGGGCAACTCAAGCACCACGCCATGAAAGCCCGCCACACTGCGGGTGATCAGGGTGACGCGGCCTGAGCCTCGCACCGAAGCACCCCCCTGCGCTGCGGCCTGCGTACAAAACACCGCCAGCAGGATGGACAGGGTGAATGCGATGCGGATCTGTGGGAATAGTTTCATTCGGGGCTTTCGTTATAAACAAAAATAAGTTTAATACATGATAACTATGTCATAAACATGGCTAACGCACGTCTTTATTGCATTGGGTGCTATTAAATTATGAATTATTGTGTCGTTAACTTTTTATGACTTTGTGACTTTCTGATACCAGACATCCGAGTGGGCGCACAGCGACCTCATGGACGGGCTGATCGTCCAACGGCTGCGCCAACTGACTTTGGCAGCGTGACATCCAAAAGCCGACCGCCAAGTAAAACAGGGCGACCAGGGCATAGCCCTCCACCAAGTGCAAATGGCCATCTACAGCAGGAGACAGGGCCAGACGGACTGCTCCGGTCAGGTCATGGAAAGCCAGAATGCCCACCAAGGTGGTGTCTCTGAAAACCTCAGTCAAATGGCGCATCATGCCAGGCATCACACGCGCCATGGCCTGCGGCAGAATGATCTTGCGCAGGGTTTGCCAATAGCCTAGACCGAGTGCGGCGGCGGCATCGCTTTGGCCTTGGGGCACAGACTGCAGGCCAGACCGCAGGATACTGGCCATGCCAGCCGCTGAGACCAGGGTCAAGCCCCCCCACAGACGCACCAGCACGTCCATCTGCATGCCCTGAGGCAGGCACAAGGGCAGCACAAAAAACGCCACAAACAGCACGGCGATCAGCGGAAGACTGCGCATCAGGGTCACGTACTGAGAAGACAAGCCGCAGATCACGGCCCGTTTGCTGTTGAGGCCCAGGGCCAGAACCAGCGCCACCGGAAAGGACATCATCCACGACAACCAAGTCAGCAAGAGCGTCAGAGGCAGGCCGCCCCACAGGGCAGAACTGACGGGCTGTAGGCCCCCCACCCCGCCCGCCATCAAAGCCGTTGCCACAAGCACAACACCCAGCGACAGTGGCAGCAGACGTGCCCGCCAGAACCTGCGACTGCCACACGATGCCAACAGTCCCAACAGCAGCAAAGAGGCCACAAGTGCGCGCCACTGCTCACTCTGCGGATAGCTTCCAAACAAGATGTTGCGGTATTGTTCAGCCACCCACCCCCAGCAGGCCCCTCCATCGACCGCATGACACAGCGCATCATCAGGCCCAAAAAACGCTTTGATCCAGGCCCATTGAATGATCTGCATCACGACCACAAGCAGCAGGCCGCCCAGAATCAAGGTTTGCAGGGCACTGACCCAGTCGCTAACCAAATGCTGTTCAATCCACGCCCCCAGTCCCCGTTCCTGGGCCGGTGCAGGTCGTGCCGCGATGGGCCGATACGTGAGATCATTCATGGCACTGATGCTGGACAGCCCAGCGCTGGTACACGTGGGCAATGCCGGTGGCAAAAACATAAATCACAATATAAATCAACAGCATAAGCGTGATACATTCTGCTACGCGGCCCGTATGGTGCAGTGTCATGGTGGCCATGGACAACACATCAGGGTAGCCCACCGCCACTGCCAGCGACGAGTTTTTAACTAGGCATAAGTACTGTTTGGACAGTGGAGCGACGATGCAGCGCAGTGCCTGCGGCAGGGTGACCAGACGCAAGGTCTGAAAACGATCCAGGCCAAGGGCCCAGGCGGCATCGATCTGGCGGTGTGGCACACGGGCCATCCCGCTGTGAACCGTCTCTGCGATCAGGGACGCGCCATGACACGACAACCCCAGCCACAGGGCCAAAAACTCAAGCGTGACCGTGCCACCTTTGTCGATGTGGGCGATACCCAAGGCGGGATAGTCCCACGCCACGGGCGCATTGACCACCAGCACAAAAACCCACCCCGCAAGCACCAGGACGATGGGCATCCAGACCAGGCTGCGTGCGCGTCCTGTGGCCTCAAAGCGGTTAACGGCCCACTGCCGATAAGCCAGTCCGCCCACCAAAACCAGTCCCATACCGGTCAGCAGCCCCACCACTGTACTCATCTGTCCACCGTGCCACACCGGCGTTGGAAGATCAACCCCGCCTTCGCTGATAAAAAACGGCCCCAGCGCCACGGCATTCAGATTGCCAGGCCAAACGCGTGTCAGACAGGCGTACCACAGCAGCAATTGCAGCAGCAGCGGAATGTTTTGGACGCATTGGACCAGCCCACGGCATAGCCCGCGAACCAGGGCATTGGGCGCATAGTGCCCCACCCCCAGCAAAACGCCCAGCACCGAAGCCAGCACAATGCTCAACAACGATACCGCCAACGTGTTGCAGGTTCCCACCCTGAATGCCTGCCAATAGGGCTGTGCCGTCTGTAAACGAAACAAGCCTGCATCCACCTCAAAACCAGCAGGTTGTCGCAAAAAGTCAAACCCGCTCAATGCGCCCGATGAGAGCAGGGTTTGGCCCAAAAAATAAACCATAGACCCCAGCAGCAACAGGGCAAACGCGATGCCCCAACCGCGCTGCGTCAAGACCAAGGGATGACGACACAAGCGCTGAAACAGGGGCGGGAGGAAACGCATGGCGATTGAACGTGATGAACGTAAGTTACTGACCATAAGTTTCATACGTATGTTTTGCTGTAAGTGGTTGCTTTATATGATGCGTCAGTTTGCTATACGTATCTAATTTGTGATTCGTAACTTAATAGACGTAATGGACGTGATCAAGATTTTGGTGGGGTGGCGGACACCTTGCTGTATTTGCCCAGCACCGTCACCATCTGGCCATAGATGCGGGGATTGGCGGCCAGACACTCCTTTTGATCCAAAAAGTCGGACTGCCCCCCAAAGTTGCCCACCAAACCGCCGGCCTCGGTCACCAGCAACGCCCCTGCGGCCATGTCCCACGGGTGTAGGCCTATCTCAAAAAAACCATCGGTAAAACCTGCTGCCACATAGGCCAGATCAAGCGCCGCCGACCCCGGTCTGCGCAACCCCGCCGTGGATCGAATCATGTCGCCCATCATGCGCAAACCTGTGTCCACATCGTCACCCTCGCGGTACGGAAAGCCGGTGGATATCAGGCAGTCTTGCAAGCGCAGGCGTTTGGCCACACGCAGGCGACGGTTGTTCAGATAGGCTCCGCGCCCTTTGGTGGCGGTAAACAGGTCATTGCGGCAGGGGTCATAAATGACGGCCTGCTCAAGCCGCCCCTTGACAGCGAGCGCAATGCTGACGCAATAAATGGGCAGCCCGTGCATAAAGTTGGTGGTGCCGTCCAGAGGGTCGATGATCCAGACGTGATCAGCGTCTTTGGCCCCGCGTTCGCGGCCTGATTCCTCGGCCCAAATGGCGTGGCCTGGGTAGGCGTTCAGCAAAATGTCGATGATGGCCTGTTCAGCCGCCTGATCCACATCGGTTACAAAATCGTTGGGTTGCTTTTGGGTGACGTGGAGAGCGTCCAGGTCAAAAGATGCACGGTTGATGAGGTCACCGGCGGTGCGGGCTGCCTTGACGGCCACATTGATCATCGGGTGCAGGTTGGAAGGGGTCATTCAAAAGGTCCAAAGACGAGAAAACAAGGCAGAGCGGGCAAAAGTGACTGCGACAATCCAAACTATTTTATCGGGCCACCATGCAGACACGATTTATTCTGATCAACCCCAGTCACGCCGGCAATGTCGGGGCCGCTGCACGGGCCATCAAGAACATGGGTTTTGGCGACATGGTGTTGGTGGCACCACGCTGGCCCAATGTGTTGCGGCGTGCAGAGACCATCGCACGCGCCAGCGGTGCCACCGATGTTTTGGACTCGGCCCGCATTGTGGACACGCTGGACGATGCGCTGGACGGCATGACGCATTTGTGCGCAACCGCCAGAGTGGCTCGCGACTTTGGCCCGCCTGTGAGAACACCCCGCCAGCATTTTGAAGGGCTGTTGGGGCGACAAAGGGGGACACTGACGGCGGCAGAACATCTGCCTGACCCGCCTCTGACCTTGCCGTCAGGCGTGGCGTTTTTGTTTGGGTCAGAGCGCTTTGGCATGTCCAATGAAGATGTCTATCGCTGCCACGTGTGCCTTTGCATTCCGGCCAACCCTGCATTTGCGTCACTTAACCTAGCGCAGGCATTGCAAGTGGTGGGCTACGAGTGGCGGCAGGCCCTGGGCGGGTTTGAGGCATCGGCATCATGGATGCCACCCGCTCACCCGTCAACATCAACTTCAACTTCAACGTCCGCGCCGCTGGCCGATGCCCGCGAACAGGCCGGCCTGCTAGCGCACTGGCGACACGCCCTCTCGGCCATCGGTTTTTTGGACCCCAAAGCCCCCAAAAAGCTGATGCCCAGACTGAACCAAATGGTCAACCGCGCCGGTTTGACGCAGCCTGACATCCACATTTTGCGTGGCATTGCGCGGGCGGTATTGCAACAAGCAGGTGCTGGCGCAGGATCTTCATCACAGGCCGCACCGTTACCGACAGTTCACACAGATCCAGCTTTCCTCCTACAGGCCGATGATGTTTTCCAAAATCCACGCTGATATTCAATGTATTTTGGACCGCGACCCCGCTGCGCGTGGCTATTTTGACGTTTTGACCTGCTACCCGGGCCTGTACGCCGTGATCTGGCATCGCGCTGCCCACGCCTGCTGGACGCATGGCCTTAAATGGCTGGGGCGATTGATCTCGCAGGTGGCCCGGTTTTTGACCGGCATTGAGATTCACCCGGGGGCGATCATCGGCAACGGTGTGTTTTTTGACCACGGCATGGGTGTGGTGGTGGGTGAAACTGCTGAGATTGGCGACGACTGCACCATTTATCAGGGGGTCACCCTGGGTGGCACGTCGTTGTACAAAAACACCAAGCGCCACCCCACGCTGGGGCGGGGTGTGGTGGTGGGGGCGGGTGCCAAGGTGCTGGGCGGCTTTGTGGTGGGTGATAACGCCCGCATTGGGTCAAACGCCGTCGTGACCAAGCCCGTTCCGGCGGGTGCCACGGCGGTGGGCAACCCCGCCCGCATCATGGTGGCATCGCACGAGGTGTTGCGCGAACAAGCAGCCGCCCAAATGGGGTTTTCAGCCTATGGCGTGACACAAGGCGACGACCCCTTAAGCCTGGCGCTGCGCGGACTGATCGACAACGCCGCCGGTCACGAGCACCAGATCGCGCTGCTGTGGCAGGCCATCAAAACCCTGCAAGGCCACCCCATGGACACCCACTGTGTGCCTGGCGATGCGGCCCTCAGCGAGCATTTTGAGGCCGATAAACTCAATCAACTGGTCGGCAACAAATCCGACCTATAAAATAAATAACCTACAGCATCAATCATCAATATGTAGCATGTTTCGCTTGATATACGTGCGCTTCATGACATTAATGATAAAATGAGAAGTATGTTATTTGTTGTTTAATGTTATCACCTCACGGTACCGTATCCATCCCCTGCACGTCCAACGGCCTTGAGCGCCTGCACCAGGTCTGCTTGCAGATCATCGATGTGTTCGATGCCCACCGACAGCCGAACAGCGTCCTCTGGAATGCCCGCCTGTGCCAGCTCTTGCGCTGACAACTGGCGGTGGGTGGTCGATGCAGGGTGGGTGGCCAAGGACGGCGCAGGGCACAAGGCGCAGTACCGATGGCGCGATTTTGCGCAAGCCGTGTCCTTTTGACTATAAACCCAGGCCGCAAGAACTCATGCGACATCACCGTCGGGTTGCCTTTGCTTGGTCCTCTTTTAGGTCACAATGCGCCAGGTGAAATGGACGATCTGAGGTCGCACACGAAACCCGTGGTGGTGATCGGCCCCGCCCATCCCCTACCGTTAGCCCTTTGTACCGGGTAACTGCACAAGCAACTTTGACCATGCGTACCCACACCCAACCCCTCGCGCCACATCAGGCAAAGCAGGCACAGCCCGATGGTCAGTCCAACGCCTATCTGCTACGCTGGCCGCTGGCGGCACTGGTGGCAACACTGATACTGGCCTGCCTGTTTTGGGTGCAGTCCAGCCGATCCACCGCCCAACAATTGCAGTCCGATTTGCAGCACGATGCCGATGCCATCGTCGCCCGCATTGAACGGCATCTGGGGGGACAAGCCTTGTTGCTCAAGGGGTTTGAAGGCCTGTTCAATGCGTCAGACAAGGTGACGCGCGAAGAATTTCAACTGTATTTTCAAACCCTCTACGCCGAAGCAACAGCGTCTGGCTTTGCCGGAGTGGCCTACCACCAACTGGTCCTGCCCAAAGACCTTGCACGACATGAGGCTTCATTGCGTCAGCAAGGTTTTACCGATTACCGCGTCAAACCCGCAGGCCGGCGCGATCTGTATGCACCGCTGCTCTACATCGAACCGTTTTCGGGTAGCAACCTGACCGTGCTGGGGTTTGACCCCTTGAGTGTGCCAGTTGAGCGCACGGCCATTGAACTGGCCCGTGACACCGATGATGTCACGATCTCGGCCAGACTGACGCTGGCCCAGGATGCGGGCACCCAGTCGCAGGGCTTTGTGATGTACGCGCCTATCTACCGACGCGGTGGTCGGCATGACAACTTGGCTGATCGCCGTGCCAATTTTGTGGGCTGGCTGGATGTGCCTTTTCGCATGACGGACATGATGGCTCACGTGCTGGCTGACAGGCGGCAGAACGTGGATTTGGAAATTTTTGACAGTTCAGATCTGTCGCCCACCCACCTCATGTTCGATTCAGTCAACGTGCCCTACTACGTCTCTCAGGCCCTGGCGCGGGTGACAAAGCCGTTGACCTTTGGCAAACGGACCTGGACACTGGCGTTTTACGCCCTGCCGGGTTATGGCCCTGCCGCAGTGACTCAAAAACCGCTTCTGGTGGCCACCAGTGGTGTCTTGTTGAGTTTGCTGCTCTGCCTGACGCTGGCCTGGGTGATCCACAAAAACAAAGAGCGTACACAAGCAGCCTTGCGCCAAATGGCCGAACTTGAACGCCAGGCACGCGAGGATGAGCGTGAGCGCCACCAACAATCTTTGCAGGAGATCCTGTGGGGTATGAGCGAAGCCCAGCGTATCGGACGGGTTGGCACGTATGTCACCGACCTCCGTACCGGCATGTGGCAGAGTTCTGCGTTGCTGGATGAAATTTTTGGCATCGATGCAAATTTCGTTCGGTCCATCGACAACTGGGGCAGCTTGATCGTCCCAGAATACCGGCAGGCGCTCTTGGATCATTACAACCAAGTCGTTCACGGCGATGGCCAATTCAAGATGGACTATCCCGTGATCCGCCCAGTGGACGGCCAATTGCGCTGGGTAACGGCTCTGGGAGAATTTTCATACGATGCCGACGGAGCGCCGTGCCAGTTGCGCGGCACCATTCAGGACATCACCGAGGCCAATCGCATCAAGGACCAACTGATCGAACGCGAAAAACTGTTTCGCAGCATCTTCTTTCAGGCCAGCGACGGCCTGTTGCTGACCGATGCCGATACGCTGGAATTTGTCGAATTCAACGATGCCTGTTGCAGCGGACTGGGTTACTCTCGTGAAGAGTTTTCGCATTTGCGGCTGACCGATATTCAAGCCGAAATGGATGCGCAGATGCTGTCGCAGTGGATGCAATCTGTTCTTGAGGTGGGGTTTGCAGTGTTTGAAACCACCCACCGCTGCAAGGATGCCATGCCCCGCCAGGTTCGCGTCAGCGTGGGCATTGTGGAACATCAGCACCGACGCTATGTGGTGTCGGTCCACACCGACCTGACCCAAATCAGGGCAACCGAACAAGAATTGACCATTTACCGCGATCACCTGGAAGATCTGGTACAAAGAAAAACCGGTGAACTACAGACGGCACAAGCCCTGGCCAACGCCGCCAATCTGGCCAAATCAGAATTTTTAGCCAATATGAGCCATGAAATTCGCACCCCCATGAACGGTGTGGTGGGCATGGTCGATATTCTGCAACAAACCCAACTGATGCCCGAACAACGGCGCATGCTCAGTACCATTCAAAATTCATCCCAGTCCTTGCTGCAAATATTAAACGATATTCTCGATTACTCCAAAATCGAGGCCGGCAAGCTGGCCGTTGAACGTATTCCTACCCATTTGCGCGATGTCGCCGAAAGCGTGGTGCAACTGATGTCTACCACGGCCAATACCAAAAATATCCATCTGTCGGTATTTGTGTCGCCCAGGCTGCCGTATTGGATCGTCTCGGACCCCACTCGTCTTCGCCAGGTGTTGCTCAATCTGATCGGCAATGCGCTTAAATTTACCCGCAGCGATACAAGCCATGTGGGCAGGGTGGGCTTGCGCGTTCTGGCCACTCGACTGGATGATGGCGGCCCGGGGGTGGCGCTGTGCGTTAGCGACAACGGCATCGGTATGTCTGACGCTGTGGTGGCCAAGCTGTTCCAACCCTTTACCCAAGCCGATGAAAGTACAGCGCGCAAGTTTGGAGGCACAGGCCTGGGCCTCTCGATCAGTGGGCGACTGGTCGGCATGATGGGCGGGCAATTGACCGTGCAGAGCACCCTGGGGCAGGGGTCCGAATTTTCGGTGCTGTTGCCACTGCAAGCGGCCATACCACCGCGATTGCTGCCAACCGACCCCCATTTGGACGGCGTACAGGTGCTGGTGGTGCTGGACGATGAGCCACTCATAGAAGCCGTACAGGCCTACTGCATAGCGGCTGGTGCCCAGGTCAGCGTGATGACGGGCTTGGCATCTGCCCTTGACAGCTTGCCTGGCATGCCATCGACCGCGACCGTGCTGCTGCTTGGCCCAACGGCCATCTGTGCCACCCCCTTCGACGTGGATGTGCCCCCAGGTGTGGGCTTGGTGCGACTGACACGGCGCAATGGCAGTTTTGCGGGTCACGACATCACGGTCTCGGTTTGCCCTCTGCTGTACCTAGAACTGATAGAAGCCGTGGCGCAGGCCTGCGGTCGTTCTAGCAGGCAAGACCTGGCTCACCCTGGAGACGCACCCACCTCTGCACAGGTGACCACCCCCACCACCGAACAGGCGCAGGCCAGTGGTCGGCTGATTTTGCTGGCCGAAGACAACGAAACCAACCGCGATGTGCTGTACGAGCAACTGCGTTTGTTGGGTTACGCGGCTGAAGTGGCCGAAGATGGGGCGATCGCACTTGAGAAATGGCGCACGGGCCGCTTTGCGCTGCTGCTGACCGACTGCCATATGCCCGCTATGGATGGTTTTGATTTGACGGCATCCATTCGTCAGGACGAAGCCCCCGGGACGCATTTGCCCATCATTGCCGTGACAGCCAATGCCATGCAGGGTGAAACGCAGCGCTGCCTGTCGTGTGGCATGGATGATTATTTGTCAAAACCGGTGCGACTGAAAGAGCTGGGGGCCATGCTGGCCAAGTGGCTGCCTGTGATTGCAACCCCCACTTCTGATCGACCGGAATTACCGCAGCACGCCGCGAGATCACGTGTCCCACAGGGGCCACGGGTCGTCTGGGATGCCAACATGATCGGCCAACTGGTGGGCGACAACCCACCCATGCGGCGCAGTCTGCTTGAAAAGTTTCTGATCCACACTGCAGGCCAGGTCAGCCAGATCGAAGCCGCAGTGCAGGCAGGTGATACAAAAAGCGCAGCCAACGTGGCCCACACCCTCAAGTCTGCCGCCCGCATCGTGGGGGCTGCGGCCTTGAGCGAGTTGTGCCTGCACATGGAGACCGCAGGATATGCCGATGACACCCCAGCTTGCAAGGCATTGGTAGCGGGGATAGCGGATGCCTTTGCACAGGCCCGGGACAAAATTCGGACGCATCTGGATGCGTCTTCAGTCTAGGTTTCGCTGCTGTAGGCGACACATCAACAAACGAAATCAAACGACAACAACCCTCAGTGTCCCAGGATGCGGCTCTTTTCAATTTGAAATTCGGCATCGGTCAAGACACCGGCAGTCTTCAGGTCGGCCAGTTCCTTGAGCATCTTGATCCGGTCTGCGTGCAAGCTACCCTCATCATGGGTGTTTGGCGCGACAGGGGCCGGTGTCGCAGTGGGGGCAGGCTGTGGTTCAGGCCGCAGTTGCTGTGTCACCTGTCCAAAGGCGTTGCCCATGGGGCCGCCCATCGCCACACCCATGCCCAGCCCCAGACCTGCTCCCATCACGCCACCCGCGCTGCCCTGATTGCTGGCGGCGGCCTGTAAGATGTCCAGACTGCGCTCTTGCTGGTAGTCAAACCCCAAAATACCCATTTCGGCGCGTTTGGCCAGGGCTTTTTTGAGACTGACGACGGCAGAGTCGTCCTCAGGCATATTGATGGAATGAATATTAAACTGTGCCAGCGCCACACCATATTCTGAAACGTCGCCAGATAAGGATACTTTGAGCGCATCAGACAACCATTGCAGTTGTGTGGCTATGTCCAGAACCGACACGCCACGGGTGATGATGGCATTGGCAATTTCGGTTTTGATTCGGGTCATGAAGGCCCCGCGAAAATATTCGGACAAAGTTACCGTACCAAAGTCTGACAAAGTACCCACCAGTTTAAGCAAGAATTGTTTAGACTGATCAATGCGAATACCATATTGCCCAAAGGCCCGGATAGGCACCATGGTATGGTATTTGGGGTCTTGCAACTGAATGGGGTCTGTGGTTCCCCAGCGAACATCCAGGTGGGTTGCCCGATTGACAAACCAGACCTCGGCACTGAAGGGCGATTGCCCCCCAAATGGCAAACCCATGAACTCTCGCAGTATGGGGATATTCGCGGTGGACAAGGTATGACGGCCTGCACCAAACGGCCCCTCATACACCCCGCCGCGAACCACAAAAGCCTCTTGCGATTCATTGACGATCAATTGTGTCCAGGTAGAAAGCTCCTCAGAGGGAAACTTATAGGCCAAAAGATCAGGATTGCCGTTCCATTTAACAAAATCAATAATGGCCATGTTTGTCTTTCCTTCGCAAAATATTTACAATAAATTAAATACTTGATAAATCATAAAAAGATAGCACTCAATGCAATAACAACGTGCATCAGGCAAATTTTTATCAATGTAATGACGCAACTAACTTATTGTGTGTACGTTATCGCCTGTCCACCAGGGCATGGGCAATGGTGCCCAAATCAACATACTCCAGCTCGCTGCCAACAGGCACACCGCGTGCCAGACGGGTGACTTGCAGACCACTGTGCTTGAGACCCTCGCCGATGACGTGCGCGGTCACCTCGCCCTCAGCGGTGAAATTGGTGGCCAAGATAATCTCCTGAACGATACCGTCAGAGGCGCGGTCAAACAATTGTTGCAGGCCGATGTCATTGGGGCCAATACCATCCAGGGGGCTTAATTTGCCCATCAACACAAAATAAAGCCCACGGTATGCACCGGTGCGCTCAACGGCGGACTGGTCGGCCGGCGTTTCGATCACACACAGCTTGCTGGCATCGCGGCGAACATCCTGACAGGTGGCGCAAATCAAGGTCTCGGTAAAGGTGTGGCAACGTTGGCAATGAATGATGTTTTGTGCGGCATGGCTTAAGGCCGCAGACAGGATGTTGGCCCCCGCCCTGTCGTGCTGCAACAGGTGAAACGCCATGCGCTGGGCGGATTTGACCCCCACCCCGGGCAATCGGCGCAGCGATTGGATCAAGGTATCCAGCGCATGGGTGTGGGTGGGTGTGTGGAGCATGGCCGGTAGGGTGCAACAACGCCCAGTCGGTATGGGTCTGTACCGTCGGGTTAAAAAGGCATTTTCATGCCGGGCGGCAGGCCCGGAATGCCCGCAGACAAGGCCTGCATGGTTTTTGAAGAGGTGTCTTCCACCTTGCGAACAGCGGCATTAAAAGCTGCAGCCACCAAGTCTTCAAGCATGTCCTGATCATCGGTCAGCAGGCTTTTGTCGATGCTGACGCGGCGCACATCGTATTTGCAGGTCATGGTGACCTTGACCAGTCCGGCCCCTGACTCTGCGGTGACCTCGATATTGGCCAGACCATCCTGGGCTTTTTTGATGCTGTCTTGCATGACCTGAGCTTGTTTCATCAGGCCGGCAAGTTGTCCTTTGTTAAACATAAGTGTCCTTGAGGGGGGGTGTGAAGTGAAGTGAAGTGAAGTGAAGTGAAGTGAAGTGAAGTGAAGTGAAGTGAAGTGAAGTGAAAAGATGTGATGTGGTGAAGAAGGGCGGAATGCCGAGAAAACGAATGTCAGGCAGTATGCCCGTTTGCCCATATTGCCGTATCAACGGACCGGCGTGACGCTGCCTGGGATGATTTTCGCCCCAAATTCTTGCATCATTTTTTGCACAAAGGGGTCGTCCAGGACGATTTTGGTAGCCGCCTGGTGGGCTTGCTCGGCCTGTGCTGCGATGCGCCTGGCGGGGGTGTCGGTCACACGTCCCATCTCGACCGTCAGCCTGACCGCATGCCCCGCAGCTTGCAGCGCGGCAGACAAGCGTTCCAGATGGGCGGGCTGCCTGAGGGACTCTTGCTCTACCCGCAACAGCCATTGATCGCTGTTCTGCGCCACCAGTTGCGCGTTGAGCGCCAGCTCTCGCACCATGGCCGCAATGGCATCACGCGCCAACAAATCTGACACGGCGGCATACCAACAGTCCCCTTCAGGCGTGGGGACAAGTACCGGTGTTGGATCGGTCGCACGGGGCTGATCCAAGCGAGATGCGGTCTGCACACGCACCGGAAGGGCTTTGATCTGGGGCGACGATGGGGTAGATCGGATAGAGGGCGTAGGCGGAGTAGGTGGCGCAGGTCTAACCGGCTTGACCAGTGTCAGCGGCCGATGGGAGTCATGCAGAGTTTTTTTTTCAGCCGTTGCCACAGGGCCTTGGGGCTTGGGCTTAAATGCCAGCAGTCGCAGCAGCACCATGGTCAGCGCGGCGTATTCGTCCGGTGCCAGCCCCAGATCAGCGCGGCCATGCAGGCAAATGCTGTAGAGCAATTGGGTCTCGTCAGCCGGCATCAGACCCGCCAGACGGGCCAGTTCAGCGCTTTCGGGGTCGGTATCGCCAGTACCGTCGCCGTCCTCGGTGTGATCCGTGTGCACCACATGATCCACATGATCCACGTGATCGGGCACCATCTGCAACACAGCCATGCGTTGCAAAACGGCGCTCATTTCCTCAAGCGTTGAGGCAGCGCTCAAACCATTGGCACGCAGGGCCTCAGAGGTCTCCACCACCTGCCGGCCATCGCCCCGCGCCAGGGCATCGATCAGCCCCAACACATACGAACGATCCACACTGCCCAGCATCAGGCGCACGGTGGCTTCGGTCAATTCGCCAGAACCAAAGGCAACGGCCTGATCGCACAGGCTTAAAGCATCGCGCATCGAGCCGTGCGCCGCAAGAGCCAGCAGCTTGAGCGCCTGGGTATCGGCGGCCACACCCTCGGTCTGCAACACGCGCACCAACTGTTGGCGGATGGTCTGGGGTGTCATTGGGCGCAGGTTGAACTGCAGACAGCGCGACAGCACGGTGACCGGGACTTTTTGGGGGTCGGTGGTGGCCAGCACAAATTTAAGGTACTCAGGGGGTTCTTCCAGCGTTTTAAGCATGGCGTTGAACGCCGTGTTGGTCAGCATGTGAACCTCGTCGATCATGAAAACCTTGAACCTGCCGATGATGGGCTTATAGACGGCCTGCTCCAGCAAAGACTGAACCTCGTCCACCCCGCGATTGGAAGCTGCGTCAAGCTCGGTGTAGTCATTAAACCGGCCCGCATCGATGTCTTGGCATACATGGCACACGCCGCATGGATTGGCCGTGATGCCGCCCGTGCCGTCTGAGCCTACGCAGTTCAGGGACTTGGCCAAAATGCGCGACACCGTGGTTTTGCCAACACCGCGCGTTCCGGTAAACAGATAGGCGTGGTGCAGACGCTGGGTGGTCAGCGCATGGGTCAGCGCCAAGACCACGTGGTCTTGCCCCACCATTTCGGTAAAGTTGTGCGGACGGTATTTGCGGGCAAGTACAAGATAGGACATGGCCTTGAGTTTAATCTGTAGGTTCAAAATATCAGCACAAGAGGTCTAGCCCAGGGCTTGCACAAAGAAACCTTGCACGTGTAGGGCAATTGTTGTCATCCCCAATTCAACCTTCAACCTTCAACCTTCAACCTTCAACCTTCAACCTTCAACCTTCAACCTTCAACCTTCAACCTTCAACTTTCAGACTTCCTGATCTGCACGGAATCGTGAATGGCAGATGGAGAGGCTGTTTTGATTCTGTAGGAGTGCATGGAGGCCCGATTTTGCTGCATTCGCAGCTCAAAAAATGCCAAAGAGATGCCAATTCAACACAGATCTGTTCATTAAAAGCATTCTTCAAACACCATCCTTGCAAATACAAGGTCCAAACTTGGTTAACAAGCAACTGTTCGGTTTTTAGATAAATGGTCAGTTATCGACGTTAAGAGCTGATCCACGGTAACCGTTTGGCCCCCCATAACGGTTTTGCCCGATCTACACGTGGCCGTCAGGAGCAATGATCGTATGTTGTTGATCTGTATGGAACACAGACAACATTATGACGGCACACAGCTCCAAAACACTGCGCAAGCGGAGGGGGGACTGAATGGTGAAGAGACCATTGCCCTGCACATCCTTTTTGAACTGGTGCAGGCCAGGATGCCAAAGTGCATATCTGTCGCATAAGCAATGTGGCGGCATAGCAGCGAAGCGACAAGTGAAGGCCTGTGACCTGCCAGTGAGCACCTAACAATGGGCTTGTCAATGTTTTTAAACGAAGCTTAGCGGCACGTGCATGGGTTTGCACTGACCACCGCGCGAAGCCAAAGAGGCTGATGTGGGCGCGTTAGACCCACGTAAGCATTGGACGGCTAGCCAACATACCCTGCAAAGCCGGACTACTTCATGAATAAAGCACCTCGAATGATGAAACTGGCTCTACTGCCTAGATGAATCGCAACAAAATCCAGGCATTCGTTTGTGAACTCCCCTTGTTCATCTTCACTTCAAACGTGCTTCAAGT
Source organism: uncultured beta proteobacterium (assembly GCA_903822205.1). Classification (GTDB taxonomy): domain Bacteria; phylum Pseudomonadota; class Gammaproteobacteria; order Burkholderiales; family Burkholderiaceae_C; genus Rhodoferax. The sequence goes on from CAIJOK010000124.1 coordinate 17,230, forward strand.
TCGGTGAGTAATGTAAAATGTAGATCAAATTGCAGACCCAAAGTAGGGTCTAATTGGTGACACAATCGGCTGTCACGATAGAAAAATATTCCATATAAATCAAATGCTTGGAGCGATATCGTACCCCAATGGGCCAGTAAAAAGCAATGCTGACACAGGGAAGATGACAAGAGCAGACACCAACAAAACTGTGAGATACTTGATTACACTACCTCACTGACAGCGTCCGTACCCCTTTTGCGTCGTCACCCGATCACCCATCTAAGGCAGATTTCCATGCACACATCCATTCCAACCCCGCTTTTTATACTTGAAATGGCCAATAACCACATGGGGGATGTGGCTCACGGTGTGCAGGTGATTCGGCAATTTGGTGTTGTTTGCCGTGACTTTCCTGAATTTAGCTTTGCGTTCAAATTGCAATACAGAGACTTGGATACTTTTATCCACCCTGCCATGCAGGGACGTCATGACATCAAGTATGTCAAGCGTTTCTCTGAAACCCGTTTGTCTCGCGCAGACTTTGACGGCTTGGTTTCAGAAATGAGAGCCAACGGGTTTATGGCAATGTGTACGCCCTTCGACGAAGCATCCGTCGATGTCATAGAACAACAACAGCTTAACATCATCAAAATCGGTAGTTGCTCTTTGACAGACTGGCCTTTGCTGGAACGCGTTGCTGCTACCCATCTGCCCATCATCGCATCGACTGCAGGTGCGTCTCTGGATGACATGGACCGCGTCACTAGCTTTCTGGCTCACAGAAACAAGGACTTTGCCATACTTCATTGTGTTGGCGAGTATCCAACTGCTGACGATAATCTGCATATTAATCAGATAGATTTTTTAAGGACGCGTTATCCTAATGTACGCATCGGTTTTTCAACCCACGAAAATCCTGATAACTTTGATATTATCAAAATTGCCATCGCAAAAGGTGCAAATATCTTTGAAAAACATGTGGGCGTACCCACTGAAAAATATGCACTGAATGCCTACTCAGCCAACCCTGAGCAGATCAGGAGATGGCTGAACGCAGCAAGGTACACATTGCAAATTTGTGGTGTTGAACACACCAGATTGCCTGCCAACGCAGCCGAGATTACAAGCCTTCAAGGTCTGCGACGTGGAATCTTTGTGCGGCATGATGTACAAAGCGGAGATGTTTTGAGAGCGGACGACGTTTATTTTGCCTTTCCGCCTGAGGAGGGTCAGTGGACAGCCCATGAATGGTCAAAATACTCTACGTTCATAGCTACAGTCCCTATTCAAAAAAACGCAGCCATATCCCAAAGTAATACCTCGCTGACGGATGTTCGGGCTTGGGCCACACAGGCGGCCCAACAGGTCAAAGCCTTACTTGAAAAAAGCCGTATCACGGTACCAGGCGGCGTGGACCTTGAGCTATCGCACCATTACGGCATAGATCGCTTTCAAGAGGTTGGCCTAACCATGATCACGATCGTTAATCGGGCTTATTGCAAAAAACTTTTGGTATCACTACCCGGGCAAGCTCACCCTGAGCAATATCACAATCAAAAAGAAGAAACCTTTCATATTTTATATGGCGATGTAGATATTACGCTGGATGGAGTGACCAAAAGCTGTCACACTGGGGATGTCATTCACGTTGAACTTGGTATGCGACACGCATTTGTCAGTCAGACAGGTAGTGTCATCGAAGAAATATCCTCCACGCATAACAAGAACGACTCGTTTTATACCGACGATGCCATTAATCGCAATATGCACCGCAAAACCTTGCTAACCTATTGGATGGATTCGGCAGAATGAATGAGCCATACCGTGTTGCTGACTTTATCGCCGACTTTGTCGCCGATCTCGGTGTGCGTCATGTGTTTCTTTTGCCAGGTGGCGGAGCGATGTATCTGGTAGATGGCATTGGCAAATGTATACGCCTGCAAGTGGTTGCATGCCTACACGAACAAGCTGCCGCTATTTCTGCTGAGGCCTACGCACACATCAATGAAAACATCGGCGTTGCTGTGGTTACCACCGGGCCTGGTGCCACAAACGCCATCACTGCAGTGGCCGGTGCCTGGATCGAATCCGTACCCTTGATGATCATTTCGGGCCAAGTAAAACGTGCAAACATGTTGCATGGTGCGCCTTTGCGGCAAAGCGGCGTGCAAGAAGTCGATATCGTCACCATCGTTAAAAGCATCACCAAGTATGCTGTTACGGTAGCGCGGCCCGAAGACATCCGCATTGAAATGGAAAAAGCTGCGTATTTAGCGCGCAGCGGTCGGGCCGGACCAGTCTGGATTGATGTACCACTCGATGTTCAGGGTGCGCCAGTTGACGTGGCAAGTTTGCCGCACTGGCAGCCGGAGGCCAGCGATCATCCTGAATCGTCATTGACGCGGCAGATTGAACAGATACAGACCTTGCTGTCACAGGCAGAACGCCCCTTGCTGATGGCGGGGCACGGTGTACGTTTGGCAGGGGGCGCTCGATTATTCAGGCAACTGGTCGAAAAGCTAAACATACCCGTCGTGACAACGTGGAATGCACTCGATTTGCTGCCTTACGAACACCCTCTTTTGGTTGGACGTCCAGGTGTCGTGGCATTGCGCGGACCAAACTTTGCTGTTCAAAACTGTGATCTCTTGATCAGCATCGGTTGCCGTCTCGACAACATCATCACTGCCTACAACCCGCGTGGCTTTGCTCGCGCTGCCCATAAGGTCGTGGTCGATGTTGATCCAAATGAAATCGATAAACTCGATATGGACATTGAGTTGGCCATCGTGAGCGATGCCAAGTCTTTTTTACAGGCATGGCTTAACGCGCATAACCACACAATCTCCGCAGATTGGCAAGCTTGGTGCAACCGATGTGCCGATTGGAAGCACCGTTACAGGGTCAATGACGGGACACCCTTTCCTGCTAGCGGTGTCATCAACCATTACCACTTGATGAACGCGCTCTCTGAGGCCTTTCCCGAGGATACAACCATCAGCACCGGCAGTTCCGGCTTAGCCGTAGAGGCGTTTTACACGGTGTTTCGCAACAAACCCGGGCAACGGGTTTTTCTGACATCGGGTCTCGGTGCAATGGGCTATGGGCTGCCATCTGCCATTGGAGCGTGCTTTGCAGGCAACTGTCAGCCCATGGTGGCCGTTGAAAGCGACGGCAGCTTGCAACTGAATATTCAAGAATTGGCCACCTTACGGGCTTTTAATCTGCCGATCTGTCTGATTGTGATGAACAACAATGGCTATGCCTCCATTCGCAACACGCAGCGCAATTATTTCCAAGGACGCTTTGTGGGAACGGGGCCGGAGGCTGGGTTGATGCTCCCTGACCTTGAGAAAGTGGCGGCCACCTATAAGCTGCCATTTCTGCGTATTACCGATGCTGCACGATTACAGAGCGAATTAGCCCTAGCATTGTCACAACACCGACCTTTATTGGTCGATATTCAATTGATAGAAAATGAAGTTCTTGCTCCTAAAGTTTTAGCCCTGCCACAGCCTGATGGTTCAATACAATCAATGCCGCTTGAGGATATGTCGCCGCTATTGCCGATTGAAATACTCAGCGCAGAGATGTTGATCTCGTTAACGACCCAGTCCTTATGTTTTACCCGAAAGTGATTGATTGATGAATCATCTGTTTGATATATCAGGCAGAGTTGCCTTGGTGACGGGGGGGCGGCGCGGTATTGGTCGTACCATGGCACTGGCGTTGCATCAGGCAGGTGCCAAAGTAGCAGTTGTTGCCAAGAGTTCTGACCGATGTGACCTGCCGACAGATATTTTTTATTTTCAGGTCGATTTATCACAACGAAAGGAACGTCTCCATGTCATCGAACGAGTTGTTGAGCACTATGGTCACCTTGATATCTTGGTGAACAACGCTGGAATTATTCATTCTCAAAATGTTCTGGACTACACACCAGACATTTGGGATGAATTACTAGCAGTAAATTTGACAGCCGTTTTTGAGTTGTCACAATCAGCAGCTCGGGTGATGAAGGGTGGAAAAATTATTCAGATGGGGTCTATTTCTAGTTTTTCCGGTGCACGAAACATGGTTGGCTATGCTTCAGTGAAACACGGCTTGATCGGCATGATCAAATGTTTGTCGAATGAGCTGATGCCACTTGGCATTAATGTCAATGGCATCGCCCCTGGTTTGATAGAAACTGAGATGCAACAATCCTTAATGAGTGACAAGAATCGTCTAAAGGAAGTCGTAGGCAGAATTCCGGCTGGCCGACTTGGCACACCCAATGATCTTATCGGCGCATTGCTGTTTCTTGCCTCCGATGCCAGTCAATATGTCAGTGGTACTTCAATTTTAATCGATGGAGGTTGGTGTGGTCGCTAAACGAGTTGTTGGAGCTGCCTTGCGTTCCCAGGACAGGTTGCCATTGCATGAAGTTATTCCGCTGTCAACTCCGCTGGCACTGTTTATTGATACGGGGAATGCTTGCAATTTAAAGTGTTCATTTTGTCCTACGGGCGATAAAGATTTGCTTTATAAAGTAGGTCGCATGGCTAATGCGATGTCTTTTGATTTTTTTCGCAAAATTATTTCTGATCTGCAACAGTTTGACAAAAAAATCAAGATTATCAATTTGTATAAAGACGGTGAACCTTTGATTAACCGTCATTTTCCAGAGATGGTACAAGAGCTAAAAGCAGCCCAAGTTGCCGAAAAAATTACAACAAAAACCAATGGTTTGTTGATTAATGATAAAACCTGTGAGCGACTCTCAAAGTGTGGACTCGATGAAATTGGCATTTCAGTAATTGCTCCACACGCGGAGGGATATCTTCGTGTCGCGGGTGTAAAAATAGATTACGAAAGTTTTTTATTTAATATTGAAGATTTTTACAATCGGCGCGGTCATTGTAAAATATATATTAAAATGGCAGATGCAGGCTTTTCTCAGGTTGAAATAGAAAAGTTTTATCATGATTTTGAAAATAAATGTGATTACATTGCCATAGAAAATTTGCACGGCTGGTCGATGTCAGATATCAAGGATTTTACCCTGGGAACTGAAAAAAAATCTTTTGATGGTATTGTACTTACACCCAAAATTGCTTGCCCGTGGCCATTTTACGAAATGGGCATTAACTCCAACGGAAGCGTTGGTTTATGTAATGATGATTGGGCGCACAAAACGTTGATTGGTGATCTGATGAAAGAGTCACTGAAAGATATTTGGAATGGTTTACGTATGTTTTCTATGCGAAAAATGCACTTGGAAGGTCGACGCTGCGAGAATGAAGCTTGTGCCAACTGTTATTACATCACTTGCTCTCCTGATAATATCGATTCACAGCGTGAAGATATACTAAATAAATTGGCCAGAATGCCTTACACCTAGCGAGTCAGACATGTTAACAATCAATTTTAAATTAACTGTAATTTGAACTGTATACGAAGGTGAATGCTCAATGACACAGGTGACTCGTGTTTGCCCGATCTGTGCGTCCAGCAACGCTCTACCGCGTTTCATGAACACCATGGCCGCTTTAGATGGCCTGGATATGAGCTATCGCGTGGCGATTTGCGCGAAATGCGGTTTTGTTTTTGCTGACCTATTACCGCCCCCTTCGTCCTATGCAGCCTATTATAGATCGCTTTCAAAATACGATATACCCTCCGGCTCAAGTAGTCTGTCCGACACCGACCGGCTACGCTCTGAGGCTGCAATTAAGTTACTGCAAACCCATATTTCATTTGATGCCAGAATTGCTGATTTAGGATGCGGTTCAGGTATGCTGCTTTCTGCATTTAGCACGGCGGGTTGGTCGAATTTGGAAGGTATTGACCCTGCTCCCGGAGCACCAAAGCAGGCCTTGCTTCAGCATGGACTTGATTGTGTGCGTTGCGGGACACTTGAGCAGGCTCCCAGTCTTATTGACTTGTCCGTTGTGGACTTGGTTTGCCTCACTGGAGTACTTGAACATTTACCAAAACTGCGCCAAGACGTGCAAGCGCTGATAACTGCCGTTGGAAAACACACTCATCTTCTTATTGAGGTTCCAGCACTGGAGCGCTGCGCTCACAAGCCTTTTGAACCCTTTGGCGAGTTTTCACTAGAGCACGTCCAATTTTTTACAGCCGCAAGTTTGACACGATTTTTTGAGTCTTTGGGTTATAGGGCATTATCACTAACATTGATTGGTTTACCAACGGGTGATTTTGACAGTATTTTGGGACTCTTTGTTCGTAATTCCGATTTTATAGACTCTAATGTTTCGCTTGAAACGCATGAAAATATTGATAGATGCCTTAGTGATTATATAATATCTTCAGAATCATTGATGCAATCATCTATGATGCAAATTCGTGCTTGTCCAGCGAGTGAATTATTAATTTACTGCGCAGGCAGTTGTACAGCACGTTTATTACCTCGATTGCTTTCGGTTGGGGAAAGTCGCCTTGTGGGGTTGGTAGACAATAACACTAATCTTCATGGCAAATATCTTGGACCATTTCCGATTGAATCTACCGATGCAATTGATCGCTATCCATGCGCAACGATGATTGTTTCTTCATTCCGATCTCAGGGGGCCATAAGTGATGCCTTGCGTGCATCACATCAAAATCCGGTACTAGAACTTTTTGAAGATGCAAGGTAATTTGCATGAAACAGTTTTACATACCTACAATGATGAAAGTCAGCTTTGTTCGGATGATGCTGTGATTGTTACAATAATGCAGTAATTTATGCTGATTGCTTGTTATAAATTGGCAGTTTTTATTTGACAAATTTTGTGTCGCATATATTATTGACTGGTGGCTCAGGTTTTTTTGGTCGTGCATTGCTGCGCACATGGCTTGCGCAATTTAATTCTGGCTTGGCAATACCGAAAGTTACAATATTAACCCGCTCTCAGAATGCATTTCTTTGTCAATTTCCAGAATTTGATCAGCTTGAATGGTTGAATTTTTGCGTTGGTGATATATGTAAGCCAGCTACTTTGCCTAAAGATGTTTGTTTTACCCACATCCTGCATGCGGCTGCCGATTCTACTTTGGGTCCTCAACTCGCTTTTCTTCAGCGGTATGATCAAATTGTCAATGGTACACGCCATATGCTTGATCTGGCTATTTCCTGCGGCGCAAAGCGATTTCTATTGACCAGTTCGGGTGCAGTTTATGGTGTACAGCCGTCTCATCTCAAATTGATCCCAGAGAGCTGGCATGGTAGCCCTGATACGCTTGACGCTGCCAATGCCCACGGCGTAGCCAAGCGTGCAGCCGAACATCTTTGCGCACTGTATAGTTCTACCTACGGTCTGGAAACAGTTATTGCACGGTGCTTTTCCTTTGTAGGACAAGACTTACCTATGAATGTACATTTCGCCATTGGAAATTTCATTCGCGACGCACTATGGCATCATGAAATTACAGTAGCTGGAGATGGAACACCTCTGCGTTCTTATCTTGATCAACGCGACCTTGCAAACTGGCTGTTGAGACTTCTGGAACACGGAAAATCTGGACACGCCTACAACGTTGGCTCTGACTATGCTATCTCAATGGCCGACCTTGCCAGATTAGTACGCGACATAGTTGCCCGCGACAAGTCGATTCGCATCCTTGGTCAGCCTAGTTTTGATTATCATCGGCATATGTATGTGCCAAATATTGAAAAAGCAAGAAGTAATTTAGGGCTTGATGTTAGTATTGATTTGGTTGAAGCAATTAGAACGACTGCAATGATGGTCAGTCAATGTTTGTGAGTTTTTGTTTTTTGACGACATTTGTTATCTAATATTATTGCATCTCCACTTTAGACATTCAGCACATCATGAAGAGCTAACTTGTTGATTTCTAATAACAATAGACATTATTGGAAACGTATTCTTTGATTTTGCTAACTTGTTGATTTTCCAACAACCGCAGGTAGGTTTCCAATAATGTCTAATGTAGAAAAAGTTCTGATTCCGTCAAGTCATTGATTTTGTTCAGTAAATCTTCGAGAGTCTAAAGTGGAGTTATTCATTGAATTATTTTTACTTTTCTTCATTAATTTGAGTTTGTTAAAGCAAATTTTCGTTGAGTTA
>CAIJOK010000125.1 GCA_903822205.1 uncultured beta proteobacterium
TAAGTTAGACCATACAAGTTCTTTATCATTGACTTAAAATTGTGAGATCAAATTCAACTATTCGTGTTTTGCTATAAAAATCAACAGCTTACGATACTTTGAAAGTGACATCTTGAACAATTTTTTGGTAAATTAAATTATTGCATTCAATGCTAAATAACTTTCTTTTTCTGACTTAAAAACCGAATAACACCACCGGCAAAAAGGCAAAGATGAAGATATACGAATTAAAAAGCATTGCAAAATCCTGAATGTTTGGGGATTGTTTTGATCCAAACGTTTGATCCATACGACCGTCATCCCTGCCTTCAGGAGAATGGCCGTATTATGTTGGGCGGTGTGAGCGTGTTACTTGTGCGGTCTTTTCCAGTTGTTGATGCTCACCTGACGCGCCCGTGCCACCGTCAGGGCGTTGGCCGGTGTGTCTTTGGTCAGGGTTGACCCCCCACCCACCGTGCCACCCGCACCCACCACCAGGGGGGCCACCAGCACACAGTTGCTGCCGATATGTACGTCGGCCTCAATGACGGTGCGGTGTTTAAAAGCCCCATCGTAATTGGCGGTGATGCTGCCAGCACCATAGTTCACCCTTTCGCCTACCGTGGCATCGCCCAGATAGGCCAGGTGGTTGGCCTTGGCCCCTGCGGCCAGGCTTGAGTTTTTGACCTCCACAAAATTGCCGATATGCACCTGCTCGCCCAGCTTGGCCCCTGGGCGCAGTCTGGCAAACGGGCCGATGAACGACCCCGCCCCAATGTCCACGATGTCGTTACCCATACCGCCCTCTATGTGGGTAAAGGGGTGGATCACGGCATCGGCCGCTATGCGGGCGTTTTTAATGACGCAATGCGCACCGACAGACACGTTCGAGGCCAAATCAACCTGGCCCTCAAAAACGCAGTTCACGTCGATGGAGACATCCGTTCCGCAGCGCAGGTGACCGCGTACATCCAGCCGTGCGGGGTCTGCCAGCCGAACACCTGACTCCATCAATTGCAGGGCAATGCGATGCTGGAAGGCGCGTTCAAGCTCAGCCAACTGCACGGGGCTATTGACACCCGCCACCTGTAGCGCATCGCTGATTTTGTGGGCGACAACCGTAGCCGCATCCGCCACGGCCAGTTTGACGATGTCCGTCAGGTAGTACTCGCCTTGGGCATTGTGGTTGTCCAGACGCGCCAGCCAGCCTTTGAGCAGACGAACTGGAACGGCCATGATGCCACTGTAAACCTCGGTGATCGCAAGCTGCGCGACACTGGCATCTTTGTGCTCAACGATGGCCCTCACTCGGTCACCTAGGCGAATGATGCGACCGTAACCCGTGGGGTCGGCCATGTCGATGGTCAATAGCGCCAACTGGTGACCCTCACACAGCGCAATCAAGCGACTGAGCGTGTCAGGCTGGGTTAGCGGCACATCACCTGACAGCACCAGCACCACCCCATCATCAGGCAGCACGGGCACAGCCTGCTGCACGGCGTGGCCGGTGCCCAGTTGGGGCTCTTGTCGAACAAAGTGCAGCGACGAAGGTGCAGACGGCATCACGGGTGTGGTGAGACCGTTGGTGCCCGCAGACAGGGTGATACAGGATTCAACTAGGTCAGCGCCGTGTCCGGTCACAACGACCACGTGACGCGCCGACAGCGCTGTGGCGGTATCGGCCACGTGCTGCACCAAGGGCCGACCGGCCAGTCTGTGCAAAACCTTGGGCAGTTTGCTTTTCATGCGAACGCCGCGACCGGCAGCCATGATCACCACATCGATGGGAGGGGTGGCTGTGGAGGCAGGCAAAGAGGGATGGGAATGAGGGGTCATACAAAGTGAATGGGTAAAAAAAAAGGGAAGGTAACGCCGATGCTACAAGCATCAGCGACCAGGCGGCGCAGCAGACCCTGCTGCCACGTCCCTGTAAATCTGCGCCTGCTGTTGTGCCAGATCAGCCCAACGATGCGCACTGGCAAAAGCCATGCTGGCCTGTTGCAAAGAACGTACCCGATCAGGGTCAAGCACCAATTGCCGCAAGGCCCGCGCCAGTTCATCGGCATCCAGGGGGTTGGACAGCAGCAAGGCATCGCGGCCATGTTGCAGCAAACCCGCGATACCGCAGAATTTATCGCAGCTCACCACCACGGGCAGGCCGTGCGCCATGGCCTCCAGCACCACCATGGCAAAAGTGTCTTCGCGCGTGGGATGTGCCAGACAGTCAGCAGCCGTGTAGGCCGCCGTCATATCTTGCAGTGCCCCCAAAAAATAAACCCGTTGCAGCACACCCAGACGCGCCGCTTGCTGCTTGCAGGCCAGCAACTGCACCGGTTGGCCTGCCCCCACAAGCGCCAGATACGTGTTGTCAGGCAACAAGGGCAGTGCATCGATCAAGGTATCCAGGCCTTTTCTTAAGTAATCATGGCCCACCCACAAGACACAGTGCCCGCCTGCTGGCAGGCCCAACACCTGTCTGGCGCTTGATTTTTGGGCGGGTGTGGCCACCGGTTGCACTTGTTCGATTCCGGGCAAGACAACCCGCAGGGCATCGCGGCAAACAGGATAGACGGACAAAGTTTGGGCCACCAACTGCTGTGATGTGGCCACCATGATGCGGCGTGTCACCGAAGCAAATCGCAGATGTTCTAGGCATAGATACGCCAGCAGGCGCGGGCTGGTCAGCACCCGTGCCCACCGCATGACACGGGCCAGCCCCGCCAAACCGTCAAACAGCTTGTATTTGACGGGCAACACATGCACCGTCTGCACCTGCCCGTGCCAGGTGATTTCATGGGAATGCACCACATCAAAACCGCATCGGGTGGCCCACCAGGTGGCGGTGGCAAACCAAAGCTGATTGACCCAGCGGGGGCGCGAAAAGGGGTGTGGTACACGGTGGTAAGTCACGCCAGGCCACTGATGCGTGATCTGCTGGGCAAAGACGTGGATGTCGTGCAGTGCGGCCAGGTGCTCAACCAGGGCCACGGCATAGCGCTCGGCCCCGCCGCCGGTGGCGCAAAAATGGCGGCATAATACAGCGATGCGCATCCGTCGGGTCATTTCGTGTCATGCGTTGGGTATGTAAGCATTTGAATTCAATTAACAATCGACTTTTTCAAAGCAATATCCTCAAATTTTTTTGCCTCATTTTTGCAGCAACGTGATGCTGTATGAAATGAGATGATTCTACGCAGATCACCCGCTGCTTTTCATAATCCCGCTACGCTCGCTATCAACTATAGGTAACCGTTTAGACCCCCCATGCCAAATGCAGTCACTCCAGTGGAGGCAAACAACATTTGTCATTCCCGCGAAGGCGGGAATCCAGTGTTTTTGGATGTTAAAGGATGCACATGAAGTCTGGATTCCCGCCTTCGCGGGAA
>CAIJOK010000126.1 GCA_903822205.1 uncultured beta proteobacterium
ATGAAGTCCTGATGGGCAACTTGAATGGCCGTTTTGTTCTTTTTTTGTTGTGCAATATTTTTCGCTTTTGAGCGTTTTTTTTGTTGCGCCTTGCGCATCGCAGCTTTGACTTGACTGGCGTTGTTGGCATGTTGTCGCCAATCACTTAATCCTAATACTTTGCACAATTTCGCAGTTAGTTGAATGATCTTGCGTGTGGCATCATCGAGCAAATTGATGTCAGTTGGATAATGAACATCGGTTTCAAGAACAAAGGAGTCGCAGCGCCCATGCAGGGCTACATCGTCTTTTTTTTTGCTATTCTGTCCACACAGAACCAGATCATGTCCACCCTTGACAATCAACTGGTTAATTTCATCAAGTAGTTCTGGTGTGAATAGACATACATTATCCTTAACAGTTTGCATATGATATTCTTCATTATTGTAGACATGATGACCAAGTATCATGCGTAAAGAACGGTGTTCATTCATCAATTCAAGCAGCCTGTCATAGTCGATATTAAGGTCGAGACGCAAAATACCACATACAAAAATAGTCCATAGTGACATACCGGGACGACCGTTTGTTTTGCTAACATCTGGGGAAATTCGTTTTATCAGTAAAGCAAAAATGGCATCACGAAGTAATGTATTCAAGTAAATAAATTGCAATCCTTTAAGTATTTTTTGGATGTCATCCCGAGATTTTAGATTGAACGTCATTTTTGAAATATCGACTTCGCCGATCGTCATTTGAGATAGTTGAACAACGCGCATGGTAAAAAACTTTCTACAAGAAAAAAGCTGTAGATTTTTAGCAGTGTCACAAATTGACTAACAAACAAACAAACAAATGATGATGATGATGATGACTTCAAGAATAGATTTTTATTACACCATGTACAAAAAGAAAAAACTACTGAAAAAAAATACTGCCTGGCAGGGTTCATGCAGAAAAAATTCAGTTTTTCAAAAATCTTCGTTTTATAAATACACTCCCAGTCATTGTTGTGTATAGGAAACAGGGTTTTCGGTCAGGCACGACATAGCCCAATCCTTCAAGCTCGGCCAGGATCAAACCAAGATAATCTCGGTTACGGTACATCAAACCTCGCACATTTTCAAACATCCAAATATCCGGCCCAAGCTGTTGAACTGCTGCAATAAAAGCAGGAAATCCATCACGCATATCCTGCATGCCCCTTTGATACCCTCCTACACTAAAGGGCTGACAGGGTGGACCGCCAATCACTATCTGTGCCTTTGGAAAAATATAACCAGAGTGCAGCATGATCTGTACGCAATCGCGATGCAGGTTGTGACGATACGTGGCACAGCAATCGGCATCCATTTCAAAACCCAGCGTATCAAACCCCTATGCCTCAAACCCCAAGGCCAAACCACCGCATCCTGCAAACAAATCCAATACCAAAAAGCCAGATTGATGGTGGGGACGCAATAAATTTTTAAGTTTATCGGAGTAGTTCATCACCATTCATCAAGAGTGATGTGAGGTTTTGAATGAGGATGAATTTACAGTGCATTCACCACCGCATCGCCCATTTGGGAAGTCCCTACACAAACCGTGCCAGTGCTGTGAATATCTGCCGTTCGCAGCCCTCGGGCCAGTACTTTTTGGACGGCGGCCTCGATCTGCTGTGCGGCAGATTCATGGTTCAGGCTAAAGCGCAGCATCATGGCGGCGCTCAGAATCGTGGCCAAAGGGTTGGCGATGTTCTGGCCGGCAATGTCTGGCGCGCTGCCGTGGCTAGGCTCAAACAGGCCCTGACGGCGGGCATTCATCGAGGCCGACGGCAACATCCCGATAGAGCCGGTCAGCATCGAGGCCTCGTCGCTCAAAATGTCGCCAAACAAATTACCGGTCACGATCACGTCAAATTGCTTGGGCGAGCGCACCAGTTGCATGGCGGCGTTGTCCACATACAGGTGATCCAGCGCAATGTCAGGGTATTGCAAACCCACCTGGGTGACCACATCGCGCCAAAGCTGCGAGGTTTCAAGCACATTGGCTTTATCGACGCTGGTCACACGCCCCGCCCGCCCTGCGGCCTTGCGCTTTTGGGCAGCCTCAAACGCCACGTGGGCGATGCGTTCGATCTCGGGACGGCTGTAACGCATGGTGTCAAAAGCCTCTTCGCTGCCCGGAAAATGCCCGTCCGTGGCCGTGCGATGTCCACGCGGCTGTCCAAAATAAACGTCACCGGTCAGCTCACGAACGATCAAAATGTCCAGCCCCGCCACCAGGTCGGGCCGCAGGCTGGATGCACCGGCCAGCGCGGCATGGCAGATGGCCGGACGAAAGTTGGCAAACAACTCAAGGCTTTTGCGCAGGCCCAAAATGGCCTGCTCGGGTCGCAACGAACGCTCCAGTTGGTCGTATTTCCAGTCGCCCACCGCGCCAAACAGCACGGCATCAGCCTCTGTGGCCAGCTTAAGGGTAGCCGGAGGCAGGGGGTGACCATGCACCTGGTAGGCCACGCCGCCCACCAGAGCGCTTTCCATCTCAATCCCCAAGTCCAGGGCTTCAAGCACTTTGACGGCCTCATCCACAATCTCGGGGCCTATCCCGTCGCCGGGAAGTATTGCAATTTTCATGGTGTGTTTTCTATGGAATAAGTCGTTGCTTAGGCCGGCAAGGTAAGCGCCAGCCAGGGTTTTTGGGATAAACGCAGGGCCTCAAAGCCACGGATCATGTCGGCATGGCGCAGGGTCAGGCCGATATCGTCCAGGCCATTGATCAAACAATGTTTGCGAAAGGCCTGCACCTCAAACGGCCCTTCTTCACCGTCAGGCTTTCCGATGACCTGACGCACCAGGTCGATGGTCAGTGCATAACCCGCAAAGGCCGTCACTTCGTCAAACAACCGGGCCACAAAGCTCTCTGCCAGCACGATAGGCAGCAGGCCATTTTTGAAACAGTTGTCAAAAAAGATGTCGGCAAAACTGGGGGCGATGATGGCGCGAAAACCGTATTGCGCCAAGGCCCAGGGGGCGTGTTCACGCGATGAACCACAGCCAAAGTTTTTACGCGCCAGCAAGATGGATGCACCTTGGTAGCGCGGCAAGTTGAGAACAAAGTCGGGGTTGATCTGGCGGCTGTTGGGGTCTTGACCCGGGTAGCCCGCATCCAGATAGCGCCATTCGTCAAACAGATTGACACCAAAGCCTGTTTTGCGGATGGATTTGAGAAACTGCTTGGGAATGATGGCATCGGTATCGACGTTGTCGCGATCCATCGGGACCACAAGGCCCTTGAACACGGTCATTTTTTGCATGGGGTATCTTCTGTCAAGTGGTCAAACAACTTCAAACAACTTCAAACAAATTTAAACAAATTGGCGCACATCGACAAAATGGCCGTGAATGGCGGCGGCGGCGGCCATGGCGGGGCTGACCAGATGGGTGCGGCCACCGGCCCCTTGGCGGCCTTCAAAGTTGCGGTTGCTGGTCGATGCGCAGCGCTCACCAGGCATCAGCCGGTCTGCGTTCATGGCCAGGCACATCGAGCAGCCAGGCTGCCGCCATTCAAAGCCAGCCGCTGTGAACACATCGTGCAAGCCCTCTCGCTCGGCCTGCGCCTTGACCAGACCCGAGCCAGGCACCACCATGGCCAGGCGAATGTTGGGGGCAACCCTGCGACCCAGGGATTTGACGACCGCAGCGGCTTGGCGCAGATCTTCGATCCGGCTGTTGGTACAGGAACCGATAAAAACCTTGTCCACAGGTAGACCGCAGATCGCCTGACCGGGTTGCAGGCCCATATAGACCAGTGAGCGCTCGATGGCCCGTCGTTTGCCAGCATCTTTTTCGTGGTCGGGGTCAGGCACACGCTGATCAATGCCCAGCACCATCTCGGGCGAGGTGCCCCAGGTCACCTGCGGCATCAGTTGCGATGCGTCCAGAGCGACCGTGGTGTCAAACTGCGCGTCAGGGTCAGAATGAAGGGTGCGCCAATAGGACACCGCCTGATCCCACTGCACCGCGCCAGGGGCCATGGGACGGTCCCTCAAGTAGTCGATCGTTTTGTCATCGACGGCCACCAGGCCCGCTCTGGCACCGGCCTCGATGGCCATGTTGCAGACCGTCATGCGGCCTTCGATGCTAAGGGCGCGAATGGCATCACCTGCAAATTCAACGGTGTAGCCCGTGCCGCCTGCTGTGCCCAGTTGACCGATCACGGCCAGCACCAGGTCTTTGGCGGTGCAGCCACGCGGCAAGGAGCCGTCGATGCGGATCAGCATGTTGCGGGCTTTTTTGGTCAGCAGGGTCTGGGTGGCCAGGATGTGTTCGACCTCGCTGGTGCCAATGCCGTGTGCCAGCGCCCCCAAAGCGCCGTGGGTGGAGGTATGAGAGTCCCCGCAAACCACCGTCATGCCAGGCAAGATGGCACCGTTTTCGGGGCCGATCACATGCACGATGCCCTGACGGCTGGACATGAATGGAAAATACGCCGCAGCACCACAGGCCTGGATGTTGGTGTCCAATGTCACCACTTGTTCACGGCTGGTGGGGTCGGTGATGCCGTCATAGCCCAGGTCCCAACCGGTCGTTGGGGTGTTGTGGTCGGCGGTTGCCACGATGGAGCTGATGCGCCACACCTTGCGATGCGCCTGTCGCAAACCCTCAAAGGCCTGCGGGCTGGTCACCTCATGCACCAGATGGCGGTCAATGTAGAGCAGCGCTGTGCCGTCGCTCTCGGTGCGGATGACGTGCTCATCCCAAAGTTTGTCGTAAAGTGTGCGTCCCATGGTCTATCCTGGTGGCCCCTGCGTGGGGCATGGGGCGTGGGATTCTAAAGGGGTCTGGGCCTGCCAAGCCCACGGCGCACCAACAAGCCGTCAGCGGTGATCTCAGCTACACAGATGGGCGCAAGGCACAGGCCTCACGGGCCAGACGCGTCACACAATCCCAGTCGCCACTGGCCAGTGTATGGGGCGACACCAGCCATGACCCCCCCACGCACACCACGTTGGGCAGGGCCAAAAAGTCAGACGCATTTTGCAGGTTGATGCCGCCTGTCGGGCAAAACTTCACATCAAAAAACGGCCCGCCCAAAGCCCGCAGCATGGCGATACCGCCTGCTTGGACTGCCGGAAAAAACTTCATCTCAGACCAACCGTCGTCTTGCACCCGCATGATGTCACCGGCGGATGCCACACCGGGCAGCAAGGCCAATCCGGCATCACGGCAAGCCTGCCCCAGCGCACTGGTATAGCCTGGACTGACGGCAAAACGTGCCCCTGCCCTGGCGGCAGACTGGGCATCCACTGGACAGCGCACCGTGCCAGCCCCTACCACCGCCCCAGGGACATGGCGTGCGATGGTCTCAATGCAGGCCAATGCCTGCGGGGTTCGCAAGGTGACCTCAAGCATGCGAATACCGCCGGCCAGCATGGCCTGCGCCAACGGCACGGCATGGGCTAAGTCGTCTAACACGATGACAGGGATGACGGGGGCATCTTGCATCACCTGCAAGGCGGTCAATGGAATACGGGTGTCAAGGGTGTCAAGGGTGTCAATAGTGTTCATGGATGCGAAACTGCCTGTAAAAAGTAAAAGAACTGATCCACTTGATCAAACTCATGAGCCGCAGATCACTTCGCGCCGCAGCGCACAGCCCACCACCCCAGACCCATGCCACCCAATATCATGGGCACGCAGAGCCACTGGCCCATGCTCATGCCCAGACCCAGCAGCCCCAAATGGGCATCAGGCTCTCTGAAGAACTCTGCCGTAAACCGCAGCACACCATAGCCCAACAAAAACGCGGCAGAGACCAATCCGGTGGGACGGGGCCTGCGGGCAAACAGCCAAAGCAGTACAAACAAAAGCAAACCCTCTAGCAAAAACTGGTAAATCTGGGATGGGTGGCGGGGCATGTCACCCGCGCCTCTAAACACCATGCCCCACGGCAGGTCGGGACTGCACACCCTGCCCCACAGCTCACCGTTGATAAAGTTGCCCACACGACCCGCCGCCAAGCCTGTGGGCACACAGGGGGCCACAAAATCAGCCACGTACAACCAATGGCGGCGGCGCAAATGGGCAAACCAGACCATCGCGATGATCACACCCAACATGCCGCCATGAAAGCTCATGCCACCTTGCCACACCGCAAAAATATCCATCGGATGGGTGGCGTAGTACAGGGGCTTGTAAAACAAACAATAACCGATGCGTCCACCCAACACCACACCCAGCACCCCCATGAACAGAATGTCCTCCACATCCTTCTGCTGCCATGCGGTCGTACCCTGCATGGCCACAAAAGGCTGATGCCGCAAGCGCAGTGTGCCCAGCAGCATAAACAAACCAAAAGCAGCCAGGTAGGTTAAACCGTACCAATGCACAGACAGCGGGCCTATTTGCAGGGCAATGGGATTGATGGCGGGGTGGAGCAGCATGCAGGGACTTAATTTGAATTGGCAGGAGCTGTTGCGCTCACACCAGTGTCAGACGCGATGGCCCGCGACAGCCCCAAACCTGAGCCGCAGCGCAGACTGACCAGGTAATTGGGGCGCTGTTTGACTTCTTCGTAGATGCGGCCCACGTACTCTGCCAAGATGCCGATCGACAGCAATTGAATGCCGCTAAAAAACATCATGCCGACCACGATGGTGGCATAGCCTGGCACTGCAATGCGGGTGATGTAGTGCTCAGCCACCACCCACAGGCCATAACCCAAGGCCACGATGGACAGCATCAGGCCGGTCAGCGTCAATGCACGCAGTGGTGTTGTTGAAAAAGCCAGCATCCCGGTCACGGCCAGCGCCAGCGACCCCCGCAATCCAAAGCGGCTATGACCCTCGGTGCGTGCCAAAGGTTCATAGTCGATCGCGGTACTGGTAAACCCCACCCAGGCGTAAAGGCCTTTCATGAACCGGTTGCGCTCAGGCAGGCTCTTCAGGGCGTTGACGACGCACCGGTCCATCAGCCTAAAGTCCCCTGCATTGGCAGGTATTTGCACACGGTTGCCCAGATTGATCAACTGGTAAAACCACGCGGTCAGCCTGATCTGTAGCCCCGATTGGTCCAAGCGGGTCTTGCGAACGGCATAGACCACATCTGCGCCCTCACGCCATTTGGCCAGCATATCGGGCAGCAGCGACACCGGGTGCTGACCGTCGCCATCCATCAAAATGACAACATCGCCCAGAGCAGCCTCCAGGCCCGCAGTCAGGGCGGGCTCTTTGCCAAAGTTACGCGACAAACGCAGGTACACCAGTTGGGGGTACACCTTCGCTATCGCCTGCATGACGGACGCGGTGTTATCAGTGCTGCCGTCATCGACCACGATCAACTCTGCCTGGGGGCTTAAACGCAGCAGAGTGTTCAAAATGTCCGGAATCAAGACGTTCAGATTGCGCGCCTCATTGAACGCAGGGATAACACAGGAAAGTGTGGGTGAGTGGTGTTGTCGGTTCAGCATGGGGCAGATCATGCCAAAAAAAACCCACCCCAAATCACGGGCGGGTTTTTTTTAGGCAAGCAAAAGAAAATAAACCCTGATGGGTCAGCCCTGGCCGATCAACCCTTGTTGCTCAGGCATTCTTTCATAAAAGCTTTGCGTTCTGCACCCTTGAGGGCTTTATCCTTGGCATCTTTGTTGCAGACTTTCATTTTGCTGCGTTGTGCTTTTTGTTTGCTGGCCGGAGCAGCGGCTGTAGGAGATGAAGGCACAGCCACAGAGGCCACAGGCTCGGGGGCGGTACCCGCAGCGTGAACGCCGCCCAGAGACACCAACAGGCCCAGGCCCAAAAGTGACAGTAATTTGTTCATGTGAAATCCTTGGTAAAGAAAAAGAAAAGTCCCGGCGGGGACGGACATAGAACGCCAAACACCCCACCGCGTTGACAGTGTAGGGCACGGATTGCGCCACAGTTGTGGCCCGTTGGCCTGGTGGCGTTTGGTGGTCGTTCGTCGCCCGATAGAATGAAACGATGCAGACTGTCAAAAATGAATTATTGAATGCTTTGGGCCAGGCGCTTGAGGCCGCAGCGCCTGGCATCGGCATCCAGGCTGCTTTCGAGTCCCCAAAGCTCGCCGCCCACGGTGACCTGGCAAGCACCGCCGCCATGCAACTGGCCGGACCACTGGGGCAGGCTCCGCGCCTGCTGGCCGAAAGGCTGCGGTGTTCGCTGCTTTCGTCTTCTGCGTGTCACATGTGGGTGGATGCGATCGACATTGCAGGCCCTGGGTTTCTTAACTTTCGGCTAAAACCCTCCGCCAAGCAGCAGGTGGTGCGATCGGTACTGACACAGACAACGGCCTATGGTACTTTGGCACAGGCCACCCCTGACAACGGCAGGCGCATGCTGGTTGAATTTGTCTCAGCCAACCCCACCGGCCCGCTGCACGTGGGTCACGGCAGGCAGGCCGCCCTGGGCGATGCCCTCTGCAATCTGTTGGTGACGCAAGGCTGGCAGGTGTACCGTGAGTTTTATTACAACGATGCCGGTGTCCAGATCGACACCCTGGCCCGATGCACCCAACTGCGGGCGCAGGGCTTCAAACCTGGCGATGCTTGCTGGCCCACTGACCCCGATAACCCTGCGAGTCAAAATTTTTACAACGGCGACTACATCGCTGACATTGCTGCGGACTTTTTGGCCTGCAAAACCGTGCGGTCTGACGACCGTGCCGTGACAGCATCTGGCAATGTCAACGATCTGAACGGCCCTAACGGCCTACGGGAATTTGCGGTGGCTTACTTGCGCCATGAACAAGACCTGGACCTGCGGGCCTTTGCGGTCAAATTTGACAACTACTACCTTGAAAGCAGTCTTTATACCAGCGGACGGGTAGATGCCACCGTTCAGCGCTTGGTGGATGCTGGCAAAACCTACGACCAAGATGGCGCACTGTGGCTGAGAACCACCGACTATGGCGACGACAAAGACCGCGTCATGCGCAAAAAAGACGGTAGTTACACCTATTTTGTTCCCGATGTGGCCTACCACATCACCAAATGGGAACGGGGATTTGAAAAGGTCATCAACATCCAGGGCACAGACCACCACGGCACGATTGCGCGGGTGCGGGCGGGTCTGCAGGCCAGCGGCCTGGGCATAGCGCAAGGGTTTCCGGACTATGTGCTGCACACCATGGTGCGTGTGGTCAAGTCGGGGGTTGAGGTCAAGATCAGCAAGCGTGCCGGCAGCTACGTCACCTTGCGCGACCTGATCGAATGGACCAGCCGCGATGCCGTCCGTTTCTTTTTACTTAGCCGCAAGCCCGACACGGAATACACCTTTGATGTGGATTTGGCAGTCGCCCAAAACAATGACAACCCCGTCTTTTACGTGCAATACGCCCACGCGCGAATCTGTTCGGTGCTTGCGGCCTGGGGGGGCGA
Organism: uncultured beta proteobacterium; assembly: GCA_903822205.1. GTDB lineage: Bacteria > Pseudomonadota > Gammaproteobacteria > Burkholderiales > Burkholderiaceae_C > Rhodoferax. The sequence continues at coordinate 9,358 of CAIJOK010000126.1, forward strand.
TGCCAGCCGTCTGGCTGCGGTTGATTTGTCACCACTGAACAGTCCCCACGCCTTGGCTTTGTTGCTGCTCTTGGCAAAATACCCCGACATGTTGGCCACGGCCGCAGCCGATAGGGCTGTGCATGATGTCACCTTTTATCTGCGCACGCTGGCTGCGTGTTACCACGGCTACTACGATGCTGAGCGAATATTGGTCGATGATGAGATCGTCAAACTGGCACGCCTGGCGTTGGTGGCCGCAACGGCGCAAGTGCTGCGCAACGGCCTGACCGTGCTGGGTGTGGGTGCGCCTAAAACGATGTAACACGGCAATCCGTCGGGGCGATCAATCACCATGCCACAGATCAACAGACACAGATCAACAGATGATGCAGAGGACGAGGCAGAAAATGAGACAACAACGCGGAGGCACTTTTTTAGGCTTTGTCTTGGGATTGGTCGTTGGGCTGGGCGCTGCACTGGCCGTTGCGGTGTATGTCACTAAAGTCCCCGTGCCCTTCGTCAATAAGGCCCCCAGCCGCACCGCAGAGCAAGATGCCACCGAAGTCCAAAAAAACAAGGATTGGAACCCCAATGCCCCTTTGTATGGCAAAAATCCTGTCAAGCCAACAGGGCCTGTAGCACCTGCTGCGGCACAAGTGACACCCCCTTCCAGTCCGCAGACACCAGCACCCGCAGTCGATCAACCTGGAGATGCCAAACCCACAGTCTCCAAGTCGCCCGCCAATGCACCACCGTCAGCGGCCCAACAGGACACAAAACCAAGTACCAGACCGGTCGCACCCGCAGACCCCTTGGGTGATCTGGTCAAGTCACGGGCTGCTACGTCCAAGCCCGCCACAGCAGTTGCCTCCGCAACAGCCTCTGATGCCGACCCTTTTAGCTATTACGTTCAGGTGGGTGCCTACCACACCCCCGACGATGCCGAAAGCCAGCGTGCCAAACTGTCCTTGGCCGGCATTGAAACCAAAATTTCAGAACGTGAACAATCTGGCCGCACGGTTTATCGCGTGCGCCTGGGGCCCTACGACAAACGTGAAGATGCCGACAAGGTCAAAGCTGGGCTGGATGCCACAGGCGGTATGGATACGGCGCTGGTGCGTGTACGACATTGATTGAACGGACAGGACGAACAGGACCAATTGAACTGATAGACATTGGCTGAGCGGCTATTTTTTACAGGAGACCCCATGATGAGAAGACGTAATTTTGTGGCGTGTGCAGGCATGATGGCCGCCAGTTCTGCGTTGCTGTCATCCACACTGCTGCACACACAAACCCAGACACCCGTGACAGGCAGTGACTATAAAAAGCTAGATCATCCAGCCCCCGTTGATACCCCTGCAGGCAAGATCGAGGTACTTGAGTTTTTTTGGTACAACTGTCCTCACTGCCATGTGTTTGAGCCTACCCTGGCCGCCTGGGTCAAACAGTTGCCGCGTGACGTGGTGTTCAAACGTGTGCCCATCGCATTTCAGGATAGTTTTGTGCCGCAACAGCGCCTGTATTACGCCCTAGAGGAGATGGGGCTGGCAGACAAACTGCACACAAAAGTCTTTGCCGCCATTCATACCGATAAACAAAACCTGACCCGATCTGAGGCCATCGTCGATTGGGTTGGTCGCCAAGGTATCGACAAGGCTGCTTTTCAGGCGCAATTTGATTCTTTTTCTACCCTGACCAAGGCCAGTCGCGCCACCCAGCTGCAAACGGCATACCAAGTCAACGGTGTGCCGGCCATGGGCGTAGCCGGACGTTATTACACCGACGGTGATCTGGCCAAAACCATGGATCGGGTGTTGCAGGTGGTTGAGTACTTGGCCGACAACGTGCGGCACGGTCGCTGACCGGAATGTCCTCGGAATTTTCAAAATTTTTATTTGTTGATACAGATCACAAAACCCACAATTTGGCGGACACCACGCCATTCAGCCCCAAGTGTTGGGCGTAGCATCCGTTCCCCTGCGGCGGCTATCATGCGCGTTTGTTCCGCCAAGCAAGGATGAGGAGATCAATTTGCAAGCAACCACCACCCGCGATCCGGCCTATTTTCATAAAGTCATCGATTGCCAGTGGGCCTGCCCGGCCCACACCCCTGTGCCTGAATACATCCGACTGATTGGCCAGGGCCGATACACCGATGCCTACATGCTGAACTGGGTATCCAATGTTTTTCCGGGGGTGTTGGGTCGCACCTGCGACCGGCCCTGTGAACCTGCCTGTAGGCGTGGGCGGGTCGAAGAAAACAACGGGGCAAAGCCTGAACCGGTCGCTATCTGCCGCTTAAAGCGCGTCGCCGCAGACCACAAGGCCAATAACACCAATAACACCAATAACACCGATAGCGCCGATATCTCACACCTTATGCCCGTGCCCTCAGCGCCCAACGGCAAACGGGTGGCCTGCGTGGGGGCAGGGCCTGCGTCCTTGACCGTGGCGCGCGATCTGGCCCCCCTAGGGTACGAGGTCACTGTCTTTGACAGTGAAGTCAAGGCCGGTGGGTTTATCCGCTCCCAAATTCCGCGATTTCGCCTGCCTGAAGCCGTGATCGACCAAGAAACCGGCTACGTCCTTGGCCTGGGTGTCAAGTTCAACGGCGGCCAGCGCATCGACTCCATGCACGACTTGCTGGGCCGGGGCTTTGATGCCATTTTTGTCGGCACCGGTGCACCGCGTGGACGTGATCTGGATGTGCCCGGCAGGCGCGAAGCTGCCTCGAACATTCACATCGGCATCGACTGGCTGGCTTCGGTGTCTTTTGGTCATATCACCAGCATCGGCGAGCGCGTCATCGTTTTAGGTGGTGGTAACACTGCCATGGACTGCTGCCGCTCAGCCAGACGCATGGGCGGCAAGGATGTCAAGGTCATCGTTCGCAGCGGCTTTGACGAGATGAAAGCCTCACCCTGGGAAAAAGAAGATGCCCAGCACGAGGGCATTCCCATCCTTAACTTTCACGTCCCCAAATCGTTTGAACACGACAACGGCAAACTGACCGGCATGACCTTTCAGGTGGTTCGCGCTGAATACGATGCCCACGGCAAGCGCAGCCTGATCCCCACCGGCGACCCCGATGTTCTGGTGATCTGCGACACCGTTTTGGTGGCTGTAGGCCAAGAAAATTCATTCAGTTGGATAGAGCGCGACTGCGGCATCGAATTTGACCGTTGGGGGCTACCTGTTCTCACCTCAGGCACTTTTCAATCGACTCACCCCCAAGTTTTCTTTGGTGGTGATGCCGCGTATGGCCCCAAAAACATCATCACCGCAGTGGCCCACGGTCACGAGGCCGCCGTGTCCATCGACCGACTGCTTAACCACGAGGATATGTCCGTTCGGCCTGCGCCAGGTGTCAATCTGGTCTCCCAAAAAATGGGCATTCATGAATGGAGCTATAGCAATGATGTGTCAGGAGACCACCGCTTCAAAGTTCCATGGGTGGCAGCAGAACAGGCACTGAGCAGCATCAAAATCGAAGTTGAACTGGGCTTTGATGCTGCGACAGCGGCCAAAGAGACCAGCCGTTGCCTGAACTGCGACGTGCAAACGGTATTCAATCCAGATATCTGCATTGAGTGCGATGCCTGCGCTGACATTTGCCCCATGGATTGCATCACCTTCACCACCAACGGCAGCGAGTCTGATCTGCGATCTCGCCTCAATGCACCCGCCAGAAACACCGCACAAGACCTCTACGTGTCAGCACCGCTCAAAACTGGGCGCGTGATGGTCAAAGACGAAGATGTCTGTCTTCATTGTGGTCTGTGCGCCGAACGTTGTCCCACAGGTGCATGGGACATGCAAAAATTTCTGCTAACAACCACACACGCCGGGCCACGTTGTCGTGATGTCAAAACGGCACAAACGGAGGCCCCATGAAGCGCATCGAAGCCATCAACGATTTTGTTATCAAGTTTGCCAACGTCAATGGGTCTGGCTCAGCCTCGGCCAATGAGCTGTTTTCCAAGGCCGTGATGCGCATGGGGGTGCCCGTTAGCCCGCGCAATATTTTCCCCAGCAACATTCAGGGTATGCCCACCTGGTACGAAGCCCGCGTTTGCGAAGAAGGCTACCACGGTAGGCGCGGCGGTGTCGATATGATGGTGGCGATGAACCCCCAAACCTGGGACGCTGATGTGGCCGAGATTGAACCCGGTGGCTATCTGTTTTATGACAGCACCCGATTCATGCCGGCAAGCAAATTTCGCAGCGACATCCAAACCATTGGCGTGCCTTTGACCGAGATCACCAACAACGCTTACACCGACGCACGTCAGAGGCAGTTGTTCAAAAACATCATCTACATCGGTGCTCTGTCAGCCTTGCTTGCCATGGAGTCTGCGGTGTTTGAACGCCTGTTTGCCGAGCAATACAAGGGCAAAGAAAAGCTATTGGCTTCCAATGTCAAATCTTTTCACCTGGGACGTGATTACGTCTTGCAGCATGTGTCTGTCCACACACCTGTCCCTCTGGGCATCAGGGTGCGTCGCAGCGACAAGGTGGGCAACCAGATTTTTACGGACGGCAACAGTGCTGCCGCACTAGGGTGTGTCTATGGCGGTGCCACCGTCGCCGCCTGGTATCCCATCACGCCATCCTCGTCCATTCCTGAGTTTTTTCAAACGTATTGCAGCAAATACAGGGTGGACCCCGATACCGGCCAAAACCATTTTGCCATCGTTCAGGCCGAGGACGAATTGGCCTCGATCGGCATGGTGGTGGGTGCAGGCTGGAATGGCGCACGTTCCTTCACGGCCACCTCAGGGCCTGGCATATCGCTGATGAGCGAGTTCCTTGGCTTGGCCTACTTTGCCGAGATTCCGGTCACCATCATCAACGTTCAGCGCGGCGGCCCTTCGACCGGCATGCCCACGCGCACCCAGCAGTCTGACCTTTTTGCCTGCGCTTATGCGTCACACGGCGACACCAAGCACGTCTTGTTGTTTCCGCATGACCCCTATGAGTGTTTTGAACACTCCGCAGCCGCGCTTGATTTGGCTGACCGCCTGCAAACGCCGGTTTTTGTGATGTCTGATCTGGACATCGGCATGAACCAAAGCCTGTGCCCGCCCTTTGCCTGGGACGATTCGCACGAGTACAACCGTGGCAAGGTGATGACCGCAGCAGAGCTGGAAGCCGGCAAAGACTTTGGCCGCTACAAGGATGTCGATGGCGATGGAATTCCGTGGCGCACATTGCCCGGTACACACCCCAGCAAAGGCGCTTTTTTTACCCGTGGCACCACGCGCAACCCTTATGCTCAATACTCTGAACGAGGGCCAGACTACGTCTACAACATGGAGCGGCTGCTGACCAAGTTCAAGACAGCCGCTACTCTGGTGCCCCAACCTATCGAACGCAATGCGTCACAGGTCACGCCATGGGGTGTGATTTATTACGGCTCAACCAGCCCCGCCATGCAAGAGGCTTTGGACGTATTGGCCTCAGAGGGCATTCATCTCGATGCCATGCGGCTACAGGCCTTTCCGTTTCCACAGTCCGTGACAGACTTTATTGCCGCGCACCGCTCCGTCTTTGTGGTTGAGCAAAACCGCGATGCGCAGATGCGATCGATGCTGATCACCGAGCTGGACATAGACCCTGCCCGTTTGGTTCGCGTACTGCATTACGACGGCACCCCCATCACCGCACGGTTTATCGTTGCCGCCATCCGCAAGGACCTGGCACTGACCCAGGAGACCCCATGACATTCATTGCAAAACCCCGTCTGCACCATCCTGCGTTGCAAACCAATGCGGTTGGCTATACCCGTCGCGACTACGAGGGTCGAATCTCCACCCTGTGTGCTGGCTGCGGCCATGATTCGATCTCGGCAGCCATCATTCAGGCCTGCTTCGAACTCAACATTGAGCCTCACCACGTGGCCAAGCTCTCGGGCATTGGCTGTAGCTCCAAAACGCCAGACTACTTTTTGGGTGCATCGCATGGGTTTAACACCGTGCATGGTCGCATGCCCTCTGTGCTGACCGGTGCCAACCTGGCCAACCGTGATCTGCTTTACCTGGGCGTGTCTGGAGACGGTGACTCTGCCTCCATCGGACTCAGCCAGTTTGCCAATGCCATGCGCCGTGGTGTCTGCATGGCCTATATCGTTGAAAACAATGGCGTTTATGGTTTGACCAAAGGGCAGTTTTCGGCCACAGCAGACCGGGGTTCCAAAAGCAAAAAAGGGGCTATCAACAGCGAAAGTCCGGTTGATCTGGTTAGCTTGGCGCTCCAGATGGGTGCTACGTATGTGGCACGCAGTTTCTCTGGCGACAAGGATCAGTTGGTTCCCCTCATCAAAGGTGCCATGGCGCACGGCGGCGCGGCTTTGATCGATGTCATCAGCCCCTGCGTCACCTTTAACAACCACGGCGGCAGCACCAAGAGCTATGACTACGTGCGCCAGCACAACGAGGCCGTCAGCCGCATTGACTTTGTACCCCCCGGCCAGGAGATCACCACCACCTATGCGCCAGGTCAAGTGGTGCAGGTGCAGCAGCACGACGGCACCGTGCTCCATCTGCGCAAGCTCTGCGCTGACTATGACCCCACAGACCGCTACGCAGCCATGAATTACCTACAGCAGCATGCTGCCAGCGGCGAGATCGTGACAGGTTTGGTGTACATCGACGCACAGGCCACCGACCTGCACACGGCGCTCAACACTTGCAGCACACCGCTCAATAGGCTGAATGCCTCGGTGCTTAACCCCGGATCAGCGGCCCTTGACAAGGTGAATGCGGCTTTGCGTTGAGGGGGGTATGTAACATTCGTCATAACCTGGTTTTAAGTTCTGTTACTCCATTAACAAAACTTTGATGATCAATTTGCTTAGGCAGGTATTTGGGGCACTTTATCAGCGGACGAAGGTTAAAAGCGCCTCAACTTGTGAGGGTGTTTGTGCAACCCTGCCACGTCGAAGCGTACCGACTCTGAATCGTCTGGCTAGTTTCTTTTTTCCGGATTTTTGGGATATCAGTGAGCCGGAAAAGTTCGCCGAAATAGTCAAGGACTTTACAAAGCAACTTCCACACGGTTACCACGCTTCAGACAATTTCATTACGTGGGGCCGCAATAATTCAATGTTCGACGACTTGGCTTTTATTAAAGCATGGGAAGACAACATCGAGTCACTCGCAGACCGTGGGATTATTTGGCGTCGATATGTGTTGGCAACCTCGGCATTTCATTGCATTCAGCTTGAGGGTGATTTCGTGGAGTGTGGCGCATACACAGGTGTCGGCGTAAAGACGGTGGTGGACTACTTGGGCGGCGTAAATTTCCCAAAGCAATTTTGGGCCTACGACGTCTTTGAACACCAACAGGGAATGACGAACAAGCCGATGCCTGAGGTTAGTTCTGAACTTTTCGACCGGGTCAATCGTAAATTTGCTGATTACCAACAAGTACGCGTCGTCAAGGGACATATTCCCGACTCATTCAAAAACAACTGTCCGGATCAAATCGCTTATCTGCACATCGATCTCAATGAGGCATCATCCGAGGTTGCCACGCTCAAATATCTTTTTGATCGTGTCGTGCAAGGCGGTATGGTGATACTCGACGACTATGAGTGGTCTGGCATTTATCGTCCGCAAAAGTTGGCAGAGGACGAATGGTTTGATAGTCGACATTATCGAGTGATGCCACTGCCAACGGGACAAGGTTTGATCATCAAGCGGTAATTAAAATAATATTGTAAGTCAAAAAAAGAAAGTTAATTAGCATTGAATGCAATAATTTAATTTACAAAAAAATTGTGCAAAATGTCACTTTCAAAGTATCGTAAGTTGTTGATTTTTATAGCAAAACACGAATAGTTGAATTTGATCTCACAATTTTAGGTCAATGATAAAGAACTTGTATGGTCTAACTTATCAACCCAGCCGTCTGGCGCAAGGACGTTTGAATTATACAAATAACTACGATGTCGTTTGCTATTTTACAAAAGGAACCAGGCCTCACTGCTACAATTTGGATGATATACGTGTTGCACAATTGGTTGAACTTGAACACAGGTTGCGATGTGAAAATGTTCCCTCTGTCCGAAATGGCATCTACGGAAAGACCAAGTTCAACGATAAATGAAAAAATCCCTGCGATGTATGGGGAGATATCAAACAACTCACCTATAAATCGAAAGAATTGATAAGCAGAGACGCTCTCAATACAATTCAGAAACCCGAGAAACTGATTGAACGATTGGTTTTGGCCAGTTCAAATGCATCAATAGACGATGCATGTATCCATGCATGATGTAAGAATCTAATGAATAACCAAAAACCCTTGATCAGTGTGATCATTGCCGTGTTGAATAACAAAGAAACTTTGCAGCAGTGTCTGGACAGCGTGATTCAGCAAACTTATCCAAATGTAGAATTGATCGTGATCGATGGTGGATCGACTGATGGTACGGTCGATATCATTGCCAATCTTTCACAGCATATTGCTTATTGGGTGTCAGAACCGGATAGCGGTATTTACGATGCAATGAATAAAGGAATAGCACATTCAAGCGGATGTTGGCTTATATTTATCGGTGCTGATGATAGATTGTTTGATGCAGATGTTATTTCATCCATTCCATTTATTGAATACACTGACTACGCATTGATTGCAGGCAAAGTTATTTATGGCAATGGAATTGAGGTTCGTTCATTTCTTGGATATGGAACACTCTTGCATAACACGGTACACCATCAATCCGCTTTCTACAACAAGAAGCTTTTTGTCAATTGGAAATATGATACTAAATTTCATATTTCTGCTGATTATGACTTGAATTTAATGCTGCTATTGGCAAACGCCAAAACAATTATGATTGATAAAATTATATCATTTTGCCGAGATGGCGGCGTAAGTCGCGTAAATATAAAATCCGCTTACATTGAAACCAACGAAGTGAGGCGAAAGAATCTCAGAAAAAACTTCGCTATCATGATTTTTTTGTACTTTATTAAATTAAAATTGTCGATTATTAAAAATTTTGTTGTTCATGTCTTTAAATAAAAAAATAAGCGTCTGTATTGCAACCTGCAATGGAAGCAAGTTTATTATGGAGCAATTGCACTCAATTCTCCCACAACTTAAATTTGATGATGAAATTATTATTAGTGACGACTCGTCGTCAGATAGAACATTGGATTTAATCGAACTGCTAAGCGATAGTAGGATACACATATACAATAATACCAATGAAAAAAATCTTGTGTTTAACTTTGAAAATGCACTTAAACATGTGACGGGCGACATCATTTTTCTTGCCGACCAAGATGATATTTGGATGCCCAATAAGGTGACGACTATGCTAAGACATCTTGAAACTGCCGATTTGGTACTAAGCGACTGTTTGGTAGTGAATGATGGTAATATCATTATATTTCCTTCGTTTTTTGAGAAAAATAGATCAAAACCAGGATTTGTTGCAAATTTAATTAGAAATAGTTATATCGGTAGTTGCATGGCTTTTAATCGCAAAATTCTTGATCATGCGTTGCCATTTCCGTCAGATATTTCAATGCATGATTGGTGGATAGGCTTAACTGGTGAGTTTATTGGGAAAAGTTTTTTTTGTGGTGAGAAATTGATTGCATATCGCCGACATCAAACTAATGCATCAGCGACCTGTGGCATTAGTCAGTATAACTTATTATTGCAGATTAAATTTCGCCTGATTATGTTAAAAAATATTCTAATAAGAAATTGTTTTTGATGTAGATCTATGCAATGCAAGTCATCCTATGATTTACTTCGGAATTCAATAGAGTTTATTGGAAGATGCTCTGTGTCTGTTGTAAGTCAGAACAATAAAGTCAATGAGCATTGAATGCAATAGTTCAATTTGTTCGGAATTATTTTGGAATCACTTTCAAATTATCGCAAGTTGTTGATTGCGAACAACAAAACGCCAATGATTAAATTTGAACTCACATTTTTTGTCAAGATAAAAAACTGATATGGTCTCGCTGAGATCAACAATAACCGTTTAGCGCTCTGTCAGTTGTTGCGAAGTCCGCGCCAAGTGCTTTATTTTTATAGAACGCGGTGTCATTGATGTCAAAATTGAGGGGGTCTAAACACAATATTGTTCAATGGAGCATAGTGATCCCTGTGTAAAAAGTTTACTCGTCTGCGCAAAGGCACGATATACCGGTCTTCTTTTCAGCTATTTGCTCATTTTCACCTTGATCAATGACTAACCGCACCATGAATTATCCTGGCTGCCGCTTGCAAAACAGTCATATTGCATCTACCTTGTTGATTTTCAGGGCCATCGAAAGGCATTGGCGCTAAACGGTTACGATCAATATCTTGAGTGATGTTTCCGACAAAGTCTAATGTGTGTGCGTATAACTTAAGGTAAATTATCAATATATTCTATCGTACTTTTATAGCCTGTCAATTTATTTCACTTATCTAAAATGGCAAAAATAGTGATGCATGCATCTGTGGTCGTTTCTGTTTCTGTAGTCAGTCATGGACAAATGGATTTGATTACACAGTTGATGCAGGATATTGAGGGCCACTGTCGCGGCACGGCAATTGAACTACTTGTGACTTTGAATACCCCAGAAAATTTTCAACATGAGGCATCAAGATTCAGTTATCCTGTCACAGTCATCAGAAACACTGTGCCCAAAGGCTTTGGGGCCAACCACAATCAGGCTTTTCAACATGCAACGGGTGATTATTTTTGCGTGATGAATCCTGATATACGTCTGCATAATAATCCGTTTGATGTATTGCAAAGTTTTTTGCATGATGCCACAGTGGGTGTGGCTGCACCTGTGGTACTGGGTCCGTTCGGGGCGGTTGAGGACAGCGCTCGCATATTTCCGACTTTGTCCAAAATTATCGGCAAGATGTTTACCAAAAACTGGTCTTCTGATTATGTGTGGGGTCAGTCACCTGTCGATGTGGATTGGGTTGCTGGCATGTTGATGATGTTTTCCAGGCCAGTTTTTGAGCGCATGCAGGGGTTTGACGAGCGCTATTTTTTGTATTACGAGGATGTGAATTTATGTGCCCGACTGCATCTGGCTGGTTTGAGAGTCGTCGTCTGCCCATCGTGCCAGGTGGTTCACCATGCACAGCGTCACAGTCATCGCCATCTGAAGTATTTTCGCTGGCATGTTGCTAGTTTGTTCCGTTATTTGTGTTCTGCTGAGTACTGCCAGCTTCAACATTTGCACAGGCTATGACAGTTTTACTCACCGGCCCCACCGGTTTTGTTGGCCAGGCCTTATGCGCCCGAATGGTGCAGGACAAAATCCATGTATGTGCCGCCGTGCGCTCTCCCGTCACAGTATTGACTGACATTGAAAACACCGTCGTGGGGGATATTGACGGGGCCACAGACTGGCAAGCCGCATTGCGTGGCATCACCGCAGTGATTCACTTGGCCGCACGGGTTCATGTGATGAATGACAAGGCCCAAAACCCCTTGGCAGAGTTCCGGCGTGTCAATGTGCAGGGCACGCTTAACCTGGCACAACAGGCTGCGGTGGCAGGGGTACAGCGCTTGGTTTATGTCAGTTCTGTTAAGGTCAATGGCGAATCAACTCTTTTGGGCCAGGCTTTTTGTGAATCTGATGCGCCCAACCCCCAGGACGCTTATGCGATCAGCAAGCATGAGGCTGAGCTGGGATTGCGTAAGCTGGCAGCCCAAACTGGCCTGGAGGTGGTCATCATTCGGCCGCCGCTGGTTTATGGCCCAGGGGTCAAGGCCAATTTTGCTGCGCTGATGCATGCCGTCCAAAAAGGCTGGCCACTGCCTTTGGGCGCTGTTCACAATCTGCGCAGTTTGGTGGCACTGGATAACTTGGTGGACTTTATTTTGACCTCTACGATCCACTCGCAGGCCGCCAATCAAACCTTTTTGATCAGTGACGGCCAGGATTTGTCCACCTCAGACTTGGTACGTGGACTGGCGCAGGCCGCCGGTGTGTCCGCACGTCTTATTTCGATACCGGTAGGTGTGCTGCACTGGGCTGCTTGTCTATTGAAACGAGGGGATGCAGTCGATCGTCTGTCCAGCAATCTTCAATTGAATATTGCCAAGGCACAGGCTGTATTAGGCTGGAAGCCACCTGTCTCAGTGCAAGAAGGGCTGCTGCGGGCTGTAAGAGGAAACGCATGAAGAGAGCGATGGATGTGGTTTTGGCAGTTTTGGCTTGTATTGTGCTGGTGATACCGGCGATAGGGCTGGCTGTTGTCGTTCGTTTGACATCCCCTGGCCCCGTTTTGTACTGGTCTGAGCGTGTTGGGCGCAACAATGTTTTATTCAAAATGCCCAAGTTTCGTAGCATGAGGTCGGGCGCACCCGCTGTGGCAACCCACTTGTTGACCGATCCACAGGCTTGGCTGACACCGATTGGGGGCTTGTTGCGTAAAACCAGTCTGGATGAATTGCCGCAATTGTGGAGCATTATCAAGGGCGATATGAGCTGGGTTGGTCCTAGGCCAGCACTGTTTAACCAGTATGATTTAATTGATCTTCGTACCCGTTCTGGGGTGCATCGCCTGGTGCCGGGATTAACCGGTTGGGCGCAGATCAATGGGCGCGATGAGCTGCCTATCTCGGCAAAAGTGGCGCTTGATGTGGAGTATCTATACCGGCAATCCGTTTTTTTTGATCTTGAAATCATCTGGAAGACTGTATGGCGGGTTTTATTATGGGATAATGTGTCCCACTGAATGCACGGCTGACTTGCATTCAGGGCCTTTTTTAACGTTCTATGTTAGGTATTACATCGTGTCTTCTTTGATTGAAATCCAAAACCAAATTGCCTTGTTGCAAAGGCAAGCCGACGAGATCAGAACAGGTGAATTGGCTCAGGCCGTTCAAGAAATTCTGGCAAAAATGGACCTTTATGGTATTTCTGTGGATGATCTGGACTACGCCAAGGGCCGCATTCGCAAGGCAGGCGGCAAGTCCGGCAACCCTGCACCCGTGAAATTCCGTGGCCCCAATGGTGAGACTTGGACTGGCCGTGGCCTGACCCCCAAATGGCTGACCAGTTTGATTGCCACAGGCAGCAACCGCGACGATTTTTTGGTCGCAGTATGATGGTTTGACACTGCGTGTCCTGGTTTGGGCGCGGATCAAGCCGTGCGGTTTAATGGGGCATTTCCAGCCCCATTTTTTTTGATCAGAGTTGATAAACAAACGGAACGCATACCCTAGGTGCAAACTGTAGTGCACCTCATCAACAAAACCCGGGCAGAGGTGTTCATATGTGAACACGGGGGCTAAGTCGTTTCAAGATAAGAATGCAACGGTTATTTTGCCAAATCAACGCCGACTGGTGTAGTCGCGCTCATGGGACTTCTCCTTCTTTAATTTGGGACAGGTCATGAGGATGGCCTCAACAGCCACCGTCCAACAGACTCCTAGAATCTCGACCCCCTTGCGCCACCATTTAGCGTGCCCTTTCACAGCCCTGCCCCTTGTCTAAAGAAAAAACCCAATTTACCTGTTCAGACTGCGGGGGCATCAGCCCCAAGTGGCTGGGCAAATGCCCGCACTGCAACGCCTGGAACACCCTGATTGAGACAGTCCCTGAGGCTGCAGCACCGGCCAAAAATCGCTATGCGTCGCTGGCCCAGACCACCGGTATCGCCATTTTGGGCGAGATCGAGGCTGTCGATATGGCCCGCACCCCCACTGGCCACGATGAGCTTGACCGCGTTCTGGGCGGGGGCATGGTGGCAGGCGGCGTGGTGCTGATCGGCGGTGACCCTGGCATCGGCAAATCCACCTTGCTGTTGCAGGCATTGGACGCTTTGCAGCGTGCCGGCCAAAGCACTTTGTACGTGACCGGCGAAGAAAGCAGTGCCCAGGTGGCCTTGCGGGCCAAGCGACTGGGGCTGGATGGATCGCAAGTGCGGGTGTTGGCCGAGATAGGCCTTGAGAAAATTTTGGCCACCCTGAGCGCTACGCGGCCCGACATTGCGGTGATCGATTCGATCCAAACGGTCTATTCTGATCAACTCACATCAGCCCCCGGGTCGGTAGCCCAGGTGCGTGAATGTGCCGCCCACCTGACGCGGGCCGCCAAATCCAGCGGCGTGTGCATGGTGCTGGTGGGCCACGTCACCAAGGACGGCACATTGGCCGGGCCACGTGTGCTTGAGCACATGGTCGATACCGTTTTGTATTTTGAGGGCGACACCCACAGCAGTTTCAGACTGGTGCGTGCCATCAAAAACCGCTTTGGTGCGGTCAATGAAATCGGCGTATTTGCCATGACCGAACGCGGGCTGAAAGGTGTCAGCAACCCCAGTGCCATCTTTTTAAGCCACCACGCACAGCCCGTTCCCGGCTGCTGTGTGCTGGTCACCTTGGAGGGCACCCGCCCCATGCTGGTTGAAATTCAAGCCTTGGTGGACAGTGGTGGCCCAAGTCCGCGTCGCTTGAGCGTTGGGCTGGACAGAGACCGCCTGGCGATGTTGCTGGCGGTGCTGCACCGGCACGCCGGCGTGGCATGTGCTGATCAGGATGTGTTTGTCAATGCCGTTGGGGGGGTACGCATCACAGAGCCTGCCGCCGACCTAGCGGTGTTGCTGGCCATCACCTCGTCACTGCGCGGCCAAAGCCTGCCCAAGGGCTTTTTTGCCTTTGGCGAGGTGGGCCTGGCCGGTGAGGTTCGCCCCGCCCCCCGTGGTCAGGAGCGATTAAAAGAAGCAGCCAAGCTGGGCTTTAGTGTGGCCGTGGTGCCCAAGGCCAATATGCCCAAAAACCCGCAATCCAAAGACTTTTTGGGTCTGACCATCCACGCTGTTGAGCGTGTCGAACAGGCCATGGCGGTGGTGCATGGGTAATCTGGGTTTTCCGCTGGCTGCTGGGACTGGTGCTCTGTGCCATGGTGCTGGCTGGTGGGACTGTTTTTGCTGACCCGGTGTATTGGGGTCACCATGGATACAAAGACAGTCTGGATTTCCGCCTTCGCGGGAATAACGGTGGTGGGGTTTCAATGGTGACGATAAAACGCCAACACACCATCACCCCCAGAATACCATCAAATATACCTGCCCACTGCCGCCAAAAACCCTTTTTGCACTTTGGCCCGTAAGGCTGCAGGGGCCAATACTTGCACATCGGCCCCATAGCGCATGATGTCGCCGATCAATTCGCGGTCATCAGAATACGGGAACGACAGCACATAACTGCCATCGGCTTCACGCACACTCTCTTGCATCGGATGCCAAATCTCGCCGGATACCCACCTTGATCGCTCGGGTGTAAACCGAAGTTTGGCCCAGGCCTGCGGTGCTCCGTTAAATATGCCATACTGCTGCCCAGCGCTTGATCGACTGTATCGGCAGATAATTCTTTGGCGGGAATATCCAAAATCTCAAGCTCTTTGATGGCATCAACGCTAAAGCTGCGAATATCGTTTCGCAAATGACACCAAGCATCCAGATACCAGTTATCGCGATAATATACCAATCGCTGGGGTGAAACCTCTCGCTCAACCGTCATGCCATTTTGACGGTTATAGTGTCCTATTTTAAGACGCTTGCGGGTTAATGTGGCAGATGCGACAAGCTCAAACGACTTTGCTACCACGTGGCGCTTGCCAGCATGAACAATTCGGATGCGCTTGGCGACATCCTGACTGGTTAGGCCATGTTGGTCCATCAATTGGTTCAGTCGGTCTTGCAGGGGTTTTAATTTGGCACCCAGCAGTCCAGTCTCCAATTGAGATAACAGTCGCTGCATGGTGACCAATGCCAGGATTTCCTCCTGACTAAACCATAATCCGGGCAATTCACTGTTGGTGTCGCTCCGCCCCAATAGGTAACCATTGAGTTCATGATTAAATTCAATAAGCACATGCAGTTGATCGCGCGGTTTGGCAATATCGCGCTTCAGGGTCGATCGCGAGACCTCCTGCGCTGTCATCAAGTCATTGGCCGAGATGGCTTTGCGGTGACTGAGCAAAATTTTGTACCGGTACAAACGCACGACTTCACTCATGGACATCCTTAGGTGGGTTGTTGACTGGCCAATCATAAGCAAAAAAATAACATACAGCATCACAGTCGCATCATTAGCCCCTCAGGCAATGATGACGGGCGTTGGCAATAATTTATCCCCATTAATGGCGTATAAAATTTATTTAACTTTGTTGCATCGGCCAGGTGCGCTTAGCAGGCATTACCCGACCGTGACCTGCTGTGACGTAACCGTTGAGACCCCCTCACCGTCATTCTTGCGAAGGCGGGAATCCAGACCTCCTTTGCATTCTTGAATACAAAAATACACTGGATTCCCGCCTACGCGGGAATGACGATCTTGTTGTGTTTTCGCAAAAATAACAACATTTGGCCAAGCGAGTCTAAACGGTTACTGCTCAACTTTAGGGATGGTTTGCTGCGTGAGACTTTGATACGCAGTTGCCGTCAATTTGCCAATAATATTGAGAGGGGCCTAAATCTAACTGACCCTGAGAGTGTCTTTCTATTGTTGCCTGGGCAAACCGAGCCTGAAGATGAAACGGGAAACGTATGAATCAACCCGCTTATTTAACGGATCAACTGCACCGTGCGCGGGGTGCTTTATTGGGTTTGGCTGTGGGCGATGCCATCGGTACGACGGTTGAATTCAAACCACGCGGCAGCTTTGCCAAGGTATTCGGCATAAAAGGGGACGGCCCTTTTGGGCTCAAGCCTGGTCAGTGCTCTGCGCGGCATGTCAAAGGACGACGTGCTTGAGTCTATGCGACTGGACGCGGAGCCGATGTCGGAAGCGGTGCACCTCGTAACACACGCTGAGTTCAAGACAAAAACCATCCACCAAATAAAAGGCACTGGCTACGTGGTGGAAAGCCTGGAGGCCGCGTTGTGGTGTTTTTGGCAAACAGACACCTACCAGGACTGTGTGCTGCAAGCCGCCAATTTAGGCGATGATGCCGATACCACTGCGGCCATTGCGGGGCAATTGGCGGGGGGGTTATTATTTATTGCACTACATCACTTTGAATCGCACCCAACATTTGGTATGGTGGGTGTAAACGGTTACCTTCCATCAGTACTGCTGTGCGCTGCAATGGCACTGCGTGGTTTTGATTGAGATGCACCATCGCAGCTTGCACACGTGGACCGTATTAAACGACTGCTTGATTACAGCGATGATGTTTGGCGTTTCATGACACAGGCTGGTGTACCCTTTACCAACAACCTGGCCGAACAGGCAGTAAGTTACGAATCACAAATTAGATACGTATAGCAAACTGACGCATCATATAAAGCAACCACTTACAGCAAAACATACGAATGAAACTGATGGTCAGTAACTTACGCATGCCAAAGGTTATTGATCCCGTAACTGGTCAAGCGACTCATGACATGCGAGGGAAAGCCCGCACCTACAACAGGATGCTAATCCTTGTCGCTTTGTCAGTGCGGGTATCTGTAAGCAGAAAGTCTTTGGCAGCTTTCGTACGCCAGAAGGCTCAAAATCCTACTGCCTCATTCGCTCCTATTGTGCGACCATGCACAAACAGGGAGCCAATATCTTTGAGTCTCTTGTCACGGCTTTCCAGGGTTCTACGCCTCGGCCAAGCTTCGGTTGAATTTTGTCCGGCTGCATCAGGGGCGCTGAGTAGTTACAAACAAACAAACAAACAAACTACCCTGCCGTGGTGGTGGCAATACTTGAAACCATCCTCTTACAATGAGGCGGTCGCTTAAGACGGATGAGGGCATGTCCGCTGCCACACTTTCTTGCAAATTTCAAATTTCAGTGACCCACCTGCCCAAAGCACTCGCCTGACATTTTTTTACCCCGTGCCCCGCGACCTCTACACCCAACCCCTGTTCAGCCCCAAGCTGATCGCCAGCCGATTCCCAGCCAAAGAGCCGCCACCCGCACACCGTGGGGCCATTGAGCAATGGGTGGGCAGTTTGAAAATCGGCCTGGACAAAGAAAAAGAAGAATCCATCCGGCCTGCTTTTTTACAGCGATTTTTTGTCGATGTGCTGGGCTATCAACTGATGGGTGGCCCCGTGTGGACGCTGCACCATGAAAAAGGCGCGGCCACAGGTTCTGCCGATGCAGCGCTGGGCACTTTTACCAGCGAACAGCGTCAGGTGGTCGCCCCGTTTGAACTGAAAGGCCCTAAAACCGGTAACCTGGATGCCTTGATGCCCGGTCGCCACAAAAGCCCTGTGCAGCAAGCCTGGGAATACGCCAACGACCTGCCGTGCAGCCAGTTTGTGCTGGTCAGCAATTGCGTTGAAATTCGCCTGTATGCGCTGGGCTTTGGCCGAGCAGCATACGAGAGCTGGCAGGTGTCCGATCTGCTGCACAGCGATCGCTACGCCAGTTTTATCGGGCTGCTCAGTGCGCCCAACCTGCTCTCAGAGCTTGTGAAAAAATCAAAAAATGACAAAAAGACCATCAGAAGAGTAAAGTGTAGTCATGAACTGTCAGGAGCACGGTGATGTCGCACGACAAATGCGCTGAAACATGTGTGGCATCAGCACCCACAACGCCAATA
>CAIJOK010000127.1 GCA_903822205.1 uncultured beta proteobacterium
CTGGTTTGTGTCGTTGGAGACCACCACCCCCAATTTACAGCCTGGGCTGCGGGCCGTGGGTTTTGTGGAGGCCGGCAGACTGTTTAGTCATGACAACTGGCTGAACGCGAACAAACCGGCCGCAGACCATTTGCTGGGGGCAGGGCTGGGGCTGCGCTACACCCTGGGATCGTACGCATTGACTTTGGACTGGGCACGCATCTATAAGGGCAGCGTGCTGAGCATCGCGGGGCAGGCCCTGCCGCAAACCGGTGACCAACAAATTCACCTTAACCTGACATACAGGTTTTGAGCCAATGTGGACAGTTTTGCCACTTTGATTACAAGGCATGTCCCAATGCGAACCGGGCCATCGCCCAGAACCCTAGAACAGTGGTTGTCATCCTCTCACATCAGCTCAAGCATCAAGGCCACCCGGGCCTTGACCGGCGACAAGTCTCCGGCGTTTTCAAATTCTCTATCCGGTGCCAGATCCACGCGCCCCTGGTCGCAGCGGGTGGACAGCACCACCCTGACACCGGCCCGGACAGCTCTGCGCAGGGCAGCCTCCAGATTTTGATGCACCGTGCCGTTGCCGGTAGCCGCCACCACCAGTCCGCGCAGTGGATCAGGCCCAGTCTGTAATAGGCTATCCACCAGCCAGCCGTCGGCATCGGCATAGTTCATCACGATCTCGACACGTGGCCACGACGACAAAGACGCTATTTTTTTGATAGTATCCGGTGCAGAATTGACGGGCAGGTCAGGCCATGGGCCGATCTGTTGAACCCGCCCGTTCTGAACGATGGCCAGCGGCCTGGTATTGCCTGAAGAAAAGGCATTTAGACGGTGGGTATGCACTTTTTTAATATGGGCTGCCGCATGTACACGGCCTGCACACACCGCCATCACACCATGCGCCGATGGCAACATGGCCACCACGATGGCATCGGCTAAATTTTGCGGGCCATCCGGTTTGGGGGCAGATGCTGGCCGCATCGCACAGGTCAGCACCACAGGATGGGTACTCTGTAGGTGTTTTGGCAAAACGACAGACAAAAAATAGGCGGTCTCTTCCAGCGTATCGGTACCGTGCGTGATGACCAGTCCACAGACATCAGGCTGCGACAAATGATGCATCACCCGCAGAGCCAAGGCAGTCCAGATGGCAAAGCCCATGTCTTTGCTGTCTGCTTGCGCTACCTGTTCGCTAACGCATACGGGGCCGTTCCACAGGTCCGTTGCCCCCTGCACAGAGACCAACAACTCGTCCACACCCAAAACGGCTGCGGTATAGCGGTCTGAAGCGCCCTTGGCTACGCCGGCGATCGTCCCGCCAGTACCCAAAATGATCACCTTGTTCGGACGGTGTTGCGTTGACATCAAATAAATTTAATAAATATGTGTAAAAATACAGGTGCTGGATAAATAACCAGTCCATTGCTCCACCCAGTTTACATTTCCTCCACTTGTCACTGACCTAGGGATGCATCATGCCAGCCAAAA
Organism: uncultured beta proteobacterium; assembly: GCA_903822205.1. Lineage (GTDB taxonomy): Bacteria > Pseudomonadota > Gammaproteobacteria > Burkholderiales > Burkholderiaceae_C > Rhodoferax. Next base: position 1,486 of record CAIJOK010000127.1, read on the forward strand.
CCAGCCTGACTGACCGCCAGCAACAGATTTTTGATCTGATTCAAAGCACCATTGTCCGCAGCGGTTCTCCACCCACCCGCGCCGAAATATCCGCACAATTGGGCTTTAAGTCAGCCAATGCCGCAGAAGAGCACCTGCAAGCTCTCGCTCGCAAAGGTGTCATCGAATTGCTAAGCGGTACGGCCCGCGGTATCCGCCTTAAAAGCGACACCTTGCAGACTGTCCGTGCCTTGCGTGGTTTGCGCGGTTTGCCTGACGCTCGGTCGCTTGCAGGTCTGGCGTTACCCCTGATCGGTCGCGTGGCGGCTGGCTCTCCCATTTTGGCCCAGGAGCACATCGACAAAACGTACTACGTTGACCATACCTTGTTCCAACGCAGACCGGACTACCTGCTCAAGGTTCGCGGCATGTCCATGCGCGATGCTGGCATCATGGACGGCGATCTGTTGGCCGTACAAACCACCCAAAATGTCAAAAATGGCCAAATTGTGGTTGCCCGTCTGGGTGACGATGTGACGGTCAAGCGCTTGATGCGTCTGGCCCACAGTATTGAGCTTTGTCCTGAAAACCCCGACTTTCAAACCATCGTGGTTTCACCCGGCCAGCCTTTTGAGATTGAAGGTTTGGCCGTTGGCCTGATCCGCAACACCATGCAGTTTTGATTGTGGCAGTGCCCATATCAGTAGGATGAAAGGTAACAATTACCCTTCATACGGTCGTGCATGCGTCCCATCTATCGTCCCATCGATCTGGGTACTATTTCAAGTGGGTAGCGTTTCAACATCAAACCGCACGATATTGCGATTGGCTTTGCAAAACTCCACACCGATCAGGTGGATGGGTTGCCCTCCGGCCTGGTACTTTTGGGCATCGTTGCGTTCCTTGATTTGCTTTAATTTTGCTTTAAAGCTTGGCCGTGCGACCTGCCTTTAACTACTTTGAATTCAAAAAAAAGACATGAGCATTGAACAATACCGTCATGTCAATGCAGCCAAAATTAGTGGGGTCTTCCAGTTTGATAGTCAAGCCCAGTGCAGCAAAATAGCTGTAAAAGATACTGACGTAATAACCCACATAGCCGTCCATCTCGTTTTTGCGATACCCGTCGTTGGCAATGCTGGCGTAAAAGGCATGAAAGAGGTCTTTAAGACCGGAAAAGTCTTGTGCTGTTAATAGTTTGTAGAGCCGACTGATCTGTGGCCCGGGACCTCAAGACTGTTGGTCAAGCTTTGCAGTAAATAATTATTCAAGCTGGCCTGAACCTCGATGTTGTGGTATTTCAAGGTAATTTCCATTTGATCTAGTGCATACCATACTTCGTCAATGGTCAGATAACCCGTTTGAAACATCAGGGCCTCTACCGGCATATTGTCCACATCAAAGGTGGACAACAGGGTCTCGGAGGCCACAATGTGCGACAAGTCCGGCGTAAATTGCTGATGATTTTGCAGAAGTTTGATCAGAAAAGTGGGTGTGCCGGTCTCAAACCAGTGCGGCTTAAATTTGCGGGTTCGAAAAAACTGCAAGAGACCAAAGGGGTTATAGACCGAAGTGCCCAGCCAGTTGTAGCCGTTGTACCAGTCGCGGATCAATGCACGATCCAGACCGGTTAATTCAGGTGCAAAGACTGTATCTACATCGGCATCGGTACAGCCACAAATATCGCTGTAGCGCTCATCCAGCGTAATATCTGTCAGATTATTAAGGCCCGAGAATAAACTAACCTTGCTAAATTTACTAACGCCAGTCAAAAAAGAAAACTTGATTCGCGAAAAGTCTGAATCCCAATGGGCAATTTGTGCCGCATTAAGGGCATAGACGGGGCGAGTGTTGAGGTCATAAATTTACTTGGATGGGTGGGTGCGATATTGATTTTATAATTTGGGCATGGCAGTCTGGGCTTTAGGCATCAATCACACGACCGCACCGCTCGATTTGCGCGGTCGGTTTGCCTTTGCCATTGAGCAAATCGCGCCCACGCTGCATGCATTACGCACAGCCCTTGGCGGTCAGCCTGAAGCCGCACTGATCTCCACCTGTAACCGCACCGAGGTGTATTGCGCCGCCGCCCAGTCACAGTCGGAGCGCACCTTGGCCTGGCTGGCTCAGTGCGGCGGGGTGTCGTCTGATGTCCTGCGTGCTCACGCATACGCATTGCACGATGGTCCAGCGGCCCGCCATGCCTTCAGGGTGGCGTGCGGTCTTGACTCCATGGTATTGGGTGAACCTCAAATTTTGGGACAGATCAAAGATGCTGTGCGGGCTGCTGAGCAAGCCGGTGTTCTGGGAACGACGCTGGGGCAGATGTTTCAGAGGTCGTTTGCCGTGGCCAAGGATGTTCGGACATCAACCGCGATCGGCACGCATTCGATCAGCATGGCGGCTGCCGCAGTGCGACTGGCAGGGCAGTTGTTTGAAGATTTGGCAGACATCCACCTCCTGTTTGTGGGGGCAGGGGCCATGATCGATTTGTGTGCCACGCACTTTGCCGCCAAAACCCCTAAAAGCATGGCCATCGCTAACCGCACATTGGCCCGTGGCGAAGAGCTGGCCTGCAAATTTGGTGCGTCTGTGATGCATTTGTCAGAGCTGCCTGAACGTCTGCACGAGTTTGATGCCGTGGTGAGCTGCACTGCCAGCACCCTGCCCATCATTGGTTTGGGGGCTGTTGAACGAGCGCTCAAGCGGCGCAAACACCGCCCTATGTTCATGGTGGATTTGGCCGTGCCGCGTGACATTGAGCCTGAAGTTCGCGCTCTGGAAGACATTTACCTTTATACCGTTGATGACCTGGCCTCCGTGGTTCAAACGGCACAGGCCAGCCGGCAGGCCGCCGTGGCCCAGGCTGAGGCCATCGTCGATGCGGGTGTACAAAATTTTTTGCACTGGCTTGAGCAGCGCAGCACGGTGCCTTTGATTCAGCAACTACAGGCACAGACCGACGCATGGCGTGCCGCTGAGATCGCTCGTGCCCGCAAGCTATTGGCTCGGGGTGATGCCGTCGATGATGTGCTGGATGCCCTGTCACGCGGTCTGGCCCAAAAAATGTTGCACGGTGCCCTGGCTGAACTTCGCGGCTCTGATACAGCCGGACGCGAGCGTGCCAGTGAGGCGGTCAGGCACTTTTTCTTGCGTAAAGAGCGTTAGCTGCGCTTGTCTTGTCTTGTCTTGTCTTGTCTTGTCTTGTCTTGTCTTGTCCCTTCGTCTTATTCGATCACGGCCCGGATGACGGATCACTTCCTCAGGCCGACCGATGAGCCACAAGCCTCTCCCTACCTCGCCCCCTTCACCATGAAACCTTTTTTTTGTCAACAACTTGCCCGTTACGCAGATCGCTTGGGAGAACTTGCGTTTTTGCTGTCACGTCCGGACATCATGAGCGACATGACCCAGTTTTTGCTGCTTTCGCGTGAACATACCGAGGTTGCCGCTGTGGCAAAGCGTTGGCTGCGTTACCAGCAGCGTGAGGGTGATCTGGCATCGGCTGCGCTGATACTGACAGACACAGGCTGTGACGCAGACATGGCGGGCTTGGCTCAAGAAGAGATCGCGTCTGCCAGTGCAGAGCTGGCGCAACTGGACGCGGAACTACAGCGCATGTTGCTGCCCAAAGACCCAGATGATGTTCGTGCAGCCTTTGTTGAAATTCGCGCCGGCACCGGTGGCGATGAGTCTGCCCTGTTTGCTGCCGATTTGGCCCGCATGTACTTGCGTTTTTGTGATCGCAGGGGTTTCAGTGCCGAGATCCTCAGCGAATCAGCCAGTGAGCTGGGCGGCTACAAAGAATTGGTGATGCGCATCGACGGTAACGGGGTGTATGGCATCCTTAAGTTTGAGTCGGGCGGTCACCGTGTGCAGCGCATACCCGTGACAGAAACCCAGGGCCGTATTCACACCAGCGCCTGCACCATTGCGGTCATGGCCGAGCCTGATGAGGCTCAGGCAGTCAAGATCAACCCGTCTGACCTGCGCATTGATACCTACCGTGCCAGTGGTGCCGGTGGCCAGCACATCAACAAAACCGATTCTGCGGTGCGCATCACCCATCTGCCGACTGGCTTGGTAGCGGAGTGCCAGGACGGTCGCAGCCAGCACAGCAACAAGGCTCAGGCGTTACGGGTGTTGACGGCCCGTCTGCAAGACAAGGAGCGCAGCGAACGCTCAGCACGAGAGTCCGCCGAGCGCAAAAGTCTGGTGGGCAGTGGCGACCGCAGCGACCGCATCAGAACATACAACTTTCCGCAAGGCCGTCTGACCGATCACCGCATTAACCTGACACTGTACAAGCTTCAATCGATCATGGACGGTGATCTGGGTGATGTGGTGACTGCCTTGCAAGCGCATGAGGCTGCGCAGCAATTGGCAGCGCTTGAGCTGGCTTTATAATTTGATGCCTATAAAAAGTTAGATGCTAAATAAGTTACAAATTGATAGCAATCAATGCAATGGAGACGAGCATTTGTGTTAATTTTATCCGTATAATGACGTATTTAATTTAATTACAATAGCGATTTGCACAATGACAAATTGCTCTACTATTTTGAAAAAACATCTACTTACGTCCCGTCATCGTCTGCCTGAAGTCACTTTTTCGGATGAGGGCATCGTCCGGCATCTGCATCTTGGCACCCGCTGGATTCAGGGGTCTATCTACCCTGGCCGGCCCGACACGTTGGTGCATGAATATGTCCAGCGCATGATGGCCTGGCTGTTGTTTGTGACACCAGATTCTGTTAGTCACAGGCAGGCTCTGCAGTTGGGGCTGGGGGCAGGGTCTTTAACCCGTTTCTGCGCCAAAAATCTGGGCATGACCACCACGGCCATCGAGATCAACCCACAGGTGTTGGCGGCCTGCCGAAGTTGGTTTAAGTTGCCCGCAGACAATGCCCGCCTTCAGGTTGTCTTGGCTGATGCGGCAACCGAGCTGAACAACCCCGTCTGGCGGGGCCAGGTTGATGCCTTGCAGGTTGATCTGTATGACCACGAGGCCGCAGCCCCCGTGCAAGACAGTTTGCCGTTCTATAACCATTGCTACCATGCGCTAAGTCCAGAGGGCTGTATGACGGTCAATCTGTTCGGCAGGGCCATGGGCTTTGAACGCAGTGTCGAGAAAATATCGGCGGCCTTTGGTCCTCAGGCTGTTTGGGCCTTTTTGCCCACCCGTGAGGGCAACACGGTGGTCTTGGCGCGGCGCACCCCTACGCCCATTCAGGGCGCTTTATTGCGATTGCGTGCAGGCGAGATCGAAGCTCGCTGGGGCTTGCCGGCCTCCAAGTGGCTTCGAATTTTCAAACTTGTGCTGTGATTCATCACGGATGGAGGCCTGCCGCACTGGCCTTCGCTGTCACCCTCTAAAATAGTTTTTCTTTTTTAGTTCTTTGTCCTCACGAGGCCGACACACCTATGACCCCTGAAGAAATTAGCTTTACTGATCTGATGGCTTCGTCGATCCACGACATGAAAAATTCGGTCAATGTTCAAGTCAATGCCCTTGAAATCATCGCGCTACAGGCTCAGGCCAATGGGGATGTCGAGTCATTCAAAAGTTTGGTCGGTGTGATTGGTCAGGCGCACCGCATGAATGCCAACTTGATCCAGCTTTTGAGTCTGTACAAATTTGGCAAGTCCATCTACCCGCTAGACATTGCTGAGCAGTCTGTAGCAGAGGTAATCGACGAAACTTTGCTGCAAACACGCTCCATTTTGGACTTTAAGGGGATCAGTGTGGTGGTGGCCTGTGACCCTGATTGCTACTGGTACTTTGACCGTGATTTGGTCACGGGGGTCTTGCTCAATGCGCTGAACAACGCTTTTGGCTATACCAAAGACAAAATTCGCGTCGTAGCCGATGTCGTTGCGGGCATGCTGACTCTGCGAGTGGAGGACAACGGCGCGGGCTACCCCGTCAACATGTTGCAGTGCGACGGGCTACACCATCATAAAAGTGTTAACTTTTTGAGCGGCAGTACGGGGCTGGGGTTTTACTTTTCATCCCAGGTTGCTGCCAAGCATAAAAACAAGGGGCAATGTGGTTCTCTGATCATCGAAAACGGCGGTGCTTATGGGGGGGGGTGTTTTGTGGTCAATTTGCCCTAGACCTTGATCGGACACGCTGGTCGAATCCCCCTTGTAAACAAGCCCTGAAAGAACCCCCATGGCACTCTCTCTTAAGCAGGCCACCACCCTGATCGTCGATGACTTCCCAAGTATGCGGACCATGTTGCGCGACTTTGTGAAAGGCATGGGGGTGTCCAAAATTGACACAGCCAGCAACGGCAAGGATGCCCTCAGTCATCTTAAATCTACCCGCTACGACATTGTGATCTGCGATTACAACCTGGGGGAGGGTACCAGCGGACAACAGGTGCTCGAAGAGGCCAAGCTTCACGACTACGTAGGCGTGTCCACCATCTGGGTGATGGTCACTGCCGAGAAGACATCCGATATGGTACTGGGTGCCGCCGAGGTCAAGCCCGACGATTATTTGCTCAAGCCCATCAATCAGACATTGTTGCAGGCGCGTCTTGAGAAATTGATCGTCCGAAAAGAATCCTTGGGTGTCGTGGAGACCGCCATCCGAGCCAAAAATTTTGCCGAGGCCATCGGTCACTGTGACAAACTGTTACAGAATGAGGCTACTCATCACCAGGAGGTATGGCGGATCAAGAGCGATTTGTTACTGACTTTGGGCGACTATGTTGCCGCTCAAACTTTGTTTGAGACCGTATTGGCTGCACGCAACGTCCCATGGGCCAAAACCGGCTTGGGCAAAGTGTTGTTTTACACACAGGACTTCATTGGCGCGGTGTCATTGTTCAGGCAGGTGCTCGCAGACAATCCCATGTACGTTGAGGCGGCCGACTGGCTTGCTAAGACGCTTGAGATCACAGGCGAATTGGATCAGGCGCAGCAGGTGCTCATGGAAGCGGTCAAAATTTCGCCCAATTCCCCTGTTCGGCAAAAAATATTGGGGGACACGGCTTTCAAAAACGGCGATCTCAATGTGGCACGGACTGCTTTTGAGCGCAACATCAGGATCAGTGAGTTTTCAACCCATAAAAACCCCGCCGTTTATGCCAGACTAGCCGATGTTTTCAGCGACAAAAATGCGCATCTGGATGCCCTGAATATTCTTAAACGCAGTAAGGAAGATTTTAGGTTTAACCCATCGGCTGCTCTACAAACAGCCACAGCCGAGAGCCGCGTGTATCACAAGATGGGGAGGACCGACCTGGCCCAGGCGGCTATGGCTAACGCTGAAAAACTAGCGGATCAACTCGGCAGTAATCTGACCTCTGAGCTGATGATGGATGTAGCTAAGTCTCATTTTAAAATGGGCCAAAAGGACAAAGCCTGCAAACTGCTGGCGGATGTCATCAAAAACAACCATGAGAATACTGTGATTGCAGGCCAGATTGAGGCTATTTTTGCCGCCGAACAGTTAACCGATGAAGGCCAGGCCCTGATCCATACATCGCGCCAAGAGGTGATCGATATCAACAACAGAGGGGTCACCTTGGCCAAACAGGGAAACTTTCAGGAGGGTGTCACATTGCTCCGTTCGGCCGTTGCCAAGCTACCTACCAGTGAGGTGATGATCATCAATCTATGCGGCCTCTTGATCGGTCAAATGAACAAAGAAGGCTTTAAAGAGACCCTGGCAGTCGAGGCAAAAAAACTGCTGGACAGGGTCCATCGACTGAACCCTACCAACCAGAAATTCCAAAGCTACACGCGGGTGTTGAATAATTTGCGACGAGGTACGTGATTCGATCACGCATTGTGCTGCGTGAAACTTTGAATTTTGAGAGATACACTGGCGTGATCGCCGGATGGCGATGCGTCTTTGGTGTCGTTTTGCTTCAGTGATTTATGTAGAATGGGCCGTCATTGACAGAAGGCATCCGTCATGGCCCCGTATCTGTGACAGGAGCGTTTTTATGAAAGGATTTTCAGTGAAACCATTGATCTGGATCACCATGCTTTTTTTGGGTTTGCTGCCCTATCAGGCTTTTGGATTGGGGTTAACCCCTGGTAGTTTTGATGCCATTTTAGATACTCATGTTGAAACCCTGACAGTCTGGCAATTGGCTGAAAATAATAAAATTTATGTTTTTGATTTTCATGGTTTGGTCACACAGGGTAAAACATTTAATCGTATTACGCATCTGACAGAACAAATCCAGGCAAACGCTGGCTACCCAAGGGTACTGACCACGGATGAATTCATAAAGTACATGGATTCACTCAGACGCACACAGGCAGATTTTGCGTTTGGTCACGACCTCTTGGTGAGTGAACTGGTTCTGTTTTATAACTTGGCCGACCGTGATAAGATCGAGCTCTTACCGGAAGAGATTGTGCTGCGGACGTTTCTGTTGGATCAGGGGTTGATCAAAGTTTGGCGCAATTTTTATCAATCGGTTCAGTCGGATGTGGTCATCTTATCCATACCCCAGGAGCAGCCACACACTGAGGGTACACCGCCGGTCAGTAAACTGGCCCGTCAGGCCATTTTTCTGCATGAACTTTCACATGGAGAGTATTATACAAACCCCCACTTTGCTGCTTATTGTCGTCTGTTTTGGAACCAGTCCATTAATGATGCTCAGCGACGGGCTTTTGTTAATCTCTTTAAGAAATACAATTACAACACAGCGTCTGGTGAATTGATGGTCAACGAAATGCAGGCATATTTGATGTTTACCCCTGATCCCCAGTCTTTTAGCGCCAGCAAGCTCGGGGTGACGGAAGGAGAGTTGGCCTCCATGCGCGATATGTTCCGGCGTGGTCGTCCCCCTACTAGGCTTCCACTTCGTTGATGTTTGACAAAGGATGATTCGCGATGAAACTACACTTTACGCCAGTATGTTTTGTCTTGTGCCTTGCGGCTTGTGCTGCAGCGGCGCAGGTGAGGCAAGCCACAAAGGTTCAAGGCAACAATGAGATCAACGTCGCCACTGAGAACACGACTGCGATCGCTACGGGTCATAATAACACCGCACGCAACCGTATCGGTGTGATCCAAGGCAGCAAAAAAGGGGACACCAAAATCAATGTCAACGCAGTAAATGTGACAACCGTTGTGGGCGGCAGTCACAAAAAAGCTTGTACCAACATCGGGAGTATTGTCAGCGATGAATGCAAATAAAAAATTTTGTCTGGCTTGCCTTTTGGTTCTAAGCGCCGACACGGTTTTAGCGGTTCAAAATTTGGATGCGCACGGACAGAGCAAGGTTGATAACGCTTTGGCCAAAAAATGGTCTAATTCTGATGCCAACCTAGACGGTTACAGTGCAAAGCAAGGCAAAAATGTTGTGAATATTGGGTCCAAAAAATCTGGGAATTGTGTGGTCAATGTAGGTACTGTGCAAAAGGGACAAAAAGCTCCTAAGGACATTGTTGTGACCACCAAGGAAGTTATCAATGTTTGTAAATAAGGTTTATTATGATTAACTCTCAAGTTATGTCCCGTTTGTGTCTTGTTGCAGGGCTGTGCTCACTGTTCTTTGTTTCAGCCATCTCTTCGGCTGCAAGTGATGATGAAAAAATCATGGAGCTTCAACGCGCACTGATGTCTCCCCCTGATCAAGAGTTGCCGGCGAAAAAGAAGGAACGCTCCATTGTTTTTGACAATGCGCTTGCCGCAGATGCATCGGCTCCTCATAAGTCCACGGGTCCGACCGACTGTAGCTCTTTGCCGATCGAGATCAAGACGACATCGATCGATTTTGCAATTCAATTCAGGGTGAATAGCGCAGAGATTGCACATTCATCCGAGTCCGTTCTCAATCAGATAGCCAAGGTTTTGGCCCTGTCCCCCGATCGCTGCGTGTTGGTGGAAGGGCACACAGATACATCTGGCAATCCAGAATCGAATATGGCGCTGTCCCGGGATCGCGCTGCGTCTGTTGTTCAGTTTATTGTCCAAAGATCGGATATGGATGCCAGACGTTTTGTCCCAGTGGGCAAGGGTTCTACAGACCCTCTCAAGAACCTCGAACCACGCAGTCCCATGAATCGGCGCGTGGTTTTTAAGGTCGTCGGCTAACGACGTTTTTATTAATTATTATTAGGAGATTTTATGCGTTTAATCACTTTACTTGCTACAGCAACCATGATGGTAAGCCCCGTTTTTTCGCAACAATCACAGCGTTCCAGCAATCCTGATGGTGTGCAAATTCAGGGTAACACCGAGATCAAGGCTGATCAAAAAGATGCCAATGCGCTCACAAGTGGAGAGGGGAATACGGCTTCTAACGTAGCCGGTGGCATCAAGGGATCGACACAGATTCAGGGTAACACCAAGATATCTGCATCCCAAAAAGGCGCGACGGCTGTTGCCACCGGCAAGGACAATAAAGCGTCCAATGAGGCTGGTGTGATCGGTGGTCAATAATTTTTGTCGTTAATTTTATTTTTATTTTTTATTTTTTCTTGGAGTATATTATGCGTAATTTTTTATTCGTTTCATTGTTAACAGTCGCTTCATTTGCTGCAATGGGTCAAGCTACGCAGCGTGACGACAAAGGTGTCGTCAGTTCGCCTAAGGCCACGGGTGTGCAGATCCAGGGTAACACCGAGATCAAAGCAGATCAGAAAGATGCCACTGCTGTAGCAGGTGGTGAGAATAACACTGCTAAGAATGCGGCCGGCACCATCAAAGGCGGCACACAAATTCAGGGAAATACAAAGATCAAAGCCAAACAGCAAAATGCAAATGCTGTCTCTACAGGCAAGAATAACAGTTCAGCCAATGAGAGCGGTGCCATTGGTGGGAAATAATGCCAATCATCTCCATAACACATCAATGCACCGAAGGTATGACGGCGTTTTGAAATTGTTTGATACCCAGAACGTTGCCATATTCGAGTTGGGTGCGTTTGCGACGTGTTGTGTTGATTGAGGGCGTGCAATGGCTAGAAATCTTGTCGTTGTCTGTCATTCAGTGACGATATAAAAAGTGTCGTATTCTGAGCGGTTGAAGGCGTTCTTTGAGACCCCCTCCCATTGTTGGGTGGGGGTTTTTTATTGTCAAAAACAAAGGGGCTTCTACAGGGTTACAGGGTGCGCATGGCCACCTCAATGTTGATGACTGATATCCAGCTGGGCCTGCCCCCGGCTCTTTGTCTGCTTTGTGTGCCTTGAATTATCATCCATCCCTTTTGACTGTTACCCGGGATGGAATTTGAATGGTACGTCGCTGGATACATGTTCTGGTACTGTTGGTGTGCGTAGGCGCAGGCGTTGCCAAATGGTGGATTGACCATGATTTGACGCTTGCAGCACCTGTGCTTGACTTAGCGATCGAGCCTGGTATCTCGCCTCGTAGGGTGGCTCAAACTGCTGTGCAGTCCGGCGTAAGCACATCGGCAGTGGCCTTGTATTGGTGGTTTCGACTATCAGGCCAGGCCCGACAGATCAAAGCCGGCAGCTATGAACTGGCAGCGGGTTTGACACCACGTAGCCTGTTGTCCAAACTGGTTCGTGGCGAAGAGTCCTTGCGAGCCGTCGCCTTGACCGATGGCCTGACTTTTGCGCAATGCCGCATGGCACTGGCCAAGGCAGATCAACTGGCGCAAGATACGCAGGGGCTGCCCTCTGAGGTGATCATGGCTCGTTTGGGCCGCCCAGGTGCTTACCCTGAGGGTCGCTTTTTTCCAGACACCTACACCTACTCAAAAGGTAGTTCCGACCTGTCTGTGCTCAAACGTGCCATGCGTGCTATGGACCGCCATTTGACAGCAGCGTGGCAGCAGCGCGATCCTGGATTGCCGCTGTCCTCGCCCGACGACGCGTTGATCTTGGCCAGCATCATCGAAAAGGAAACCGGACGCGCCAGTGACCGCGCCATGATCTCGGCTGTGTTTCTCAATCGACTGCGCGCAGGTATGTTGCTACAGACCGATCCCACTGTTATCTACGGTATGGGTGACCAGTTTGACGGTAATCTCCGCCGGCGAGATTTGCAGACGGACACGCCATGGAATACCTACACCCGCGCAGGTTTGCCGCCCACACCCATCGCTATGCCAGGCCAGGCCGCACTGTTGGCTGCGGTCCATCCAACGGACAGCCAGGCCCTTTACTTTGTGGCACGTGGTGACGGCAGCAGTCAGTTCAGCACCACATTGAGTGAGCACAATCGGGCTGTCGATCTATACCAGCGAACGCTTAAACACGTGCAAAAACCATTGACCTACGGCCCGACACCATGACCACTTCAGGAAAATTCATCAGCTTCGAAGGTATCGACGGGGCTGGTAAAACCACCCACATCCATGCTTTGGCGCAAGCTTTTCGGGGGCAGGGCAGGGCGGTCGCATTGACCCGTCAGCCTGGTGGCACGATTTTGGCGGAGCAACTGCGCACTTTGGTATTGCATGAAGACATGGACACACTGACTGAGGTCTTGTTGATGTTTGCAATTCGTCGAGACCATTTGATGCGGGTGATCGAGCCTGCGCTGGCACGCGGCGAGTTCGTTTTGTGTGACCGTTTTACGGATGCTACTTTTGCCTATCAAGGCTTTGGGCGTGGCTTTGATCTTGAAATTCTGTCTTTTTTGGAGCGGACCGTGCAGGCTGTACCCGCACTGGGCGAGGACAGCAGCGTGAACCATGTTCGTCATCCTGATTTAACCTTGTGGTTTGATCTGTCGCCCATTGATGCCGCAGCACGCTTGACCGACGGCCGAGTGCTTGACAGGTTTGAGTCTGAGCCGGTTGAATTTTTTACTCAGGTAGCGCAGGGCTATCAACAACGCTTGAACAGTCATCCTGAGCGCATTGTTCGTGTCTGCGCTGACCAGCCGCTTGAAGCCGTCTGGCAAAATGTCCTGACAGTCATCCAACAACGGGGGTGGCTTTGATGGCCCCCTGGATTGCTGATCAGGTTCAGCATCTCTTGGCACAGAGGGGGCATGCCTGGTTACTAGCAGGGCCTGTCGGGTTGGGGCAGTTTGAACTGGCCCTAGCGCTGGTCACCGCCTGGCTGTGTGAACATCCCTGTGCCACTGGCGCTTGCGGTCAATGCGTGAGTTGTCATGCTATCGAAGTCCATACCCACGCTGACTTGTGCGTGATGATGCCTGAGACCGCGATGCTGGCTTCAGGCTGGCCCTTGGATGACAAGGAACAAAGCGACATTGACAGCAAAAAAAGAAAGCCCAGCAAAGATATCAAGGTTGAATCCATGCGGGACACCGTTCTGTTTGCACAGCGCACCAATGCCCGTGGACTGGGCAAGGCGGTGTTGGTGTATCCAGCCGAGCGCATGAATGTTTATACCGCCAACGCCCTGCTTAAAACCCTTGAAGAACCCCCCGGTGATGTCCGGTTTGTCTTGGCTTCAGAGGCTGCGCATTTGTTGTTGCCTACCCTGCGCAGCCGGTGTCTCTGGCACACCATGGTCTGGCCTGATCAGGATGTCGCCATGCAATGGCTGGTAGCGCAGGGCTTGTCTGCTGTCCATGCGGCTGTCACCTTGAGAGCATCGGGGGGCAGACCTCAATCAGCGCTTGCATTGGCACCTATCGCTGACCTGTGGCGCACCTTGCCTCAGACCGTTAAGAATGGCGATACCAGTGTGTTCAAGGATTGGACACCCGCGCAGGTGGTGGACGTGCTGCATAAAATTTGTCACGATGCACTGGCCCTCAAAGCCGGGGCACAGCCACGCTTTTTTGATGCACAGGACGTGTCAATTGGTGGTTCATGGCAGGGCTTGACCGCATGGGCCAGGTCTTTGACACAAACCATGCGCACGGTAGAGCATCCATTTAACGTGGGCCTGATGCACGAGGCCTTGCTTTTGCAAGCCCAGTTGGCGTTGGGTTCTTAGATTTGTAGTGATAGCATGAGTAAATCTTCATCCGGTGCTGCACGTCCCAGCGTGATTCAGCTTGCCATCAAAGAAAAGGCTGCGCTTTATGCTGCCTATATCCCGCTGTTTGCAGACGGTGGCATCTTTGTTCCTAGCAATCGAGACTACAAATTGGGCGATTCTGTCTATGTGTTGATTTCACTGCCGGATGACCCCCAGCGCTACCCTGTTGCCGGCAAGGTGGCCTGGGTGACACCCGCCAAGTCCGCTGGCAACCGTACGCAAGGCATAGGTGTACGGTTTCCAAAGGACGACAAAACGCAGGCATTAAAGCTAAAAATCGAAGAAATCCTGGGCAGTCATCTCGTTTCGGACAAAGCGACACAAACCATCTGAGAGCTTGTGAAAAAATCAAAAAATGACAAAAAGACCATCAGAAGAGTAAAGTGTAGTCATGAACTGTCAGGAGCACGGTGATGTCGCACGACAAATGCGCTGAAACATGTGTGGCATCAGCACCCACAACGCCAATA
>CAIJOK010000128.1 GCA_903822205.1 uncultured beta proteobacterium
CTGTTTGGTTCTCCGTTTCCTGATGTCTTTGAATGGCTAATCGGCCAAATGGGTGAGCTTCCACGGCCAAGAAAACCACGTGAGCGAATAAAACGTAACCCATTGATATTGCAAGGTGTCCCGCTTTAAGTGGGAAGCCTATCAAGTGCCTCAAAAATATGGGGGCGCGTTCCAGTCTGGTGTTTGCTCTGCTGGTTGAAGACCGTCTGTGGGGATTGGTGTTGTGTCATCAAAAAAGTAGGCCTCAGTATTTCACCCCCGCGCAGCGAGATGTGATGAGCTGGCTTTGTGAAGATATTGCCGCGTTGATCGGGGCCAGACTCGTCCGCGACCACGACCATGAACACCTCCAAGAAGCCCAACAACGCCTAGCCCGCGAGAGTGATCACCGTTTTCACACTCTGGCCAATTGTGTGGCTATCTTGATCTGGATGGCCGGCGTTGACAAACGGTGCGACTGGTTTAACAAAGGGTGGCTGGATTTCACAGGGCATACCCTGGAACAAGAGGCTGGCAATGGCTGGGCCGACGGGATACACCCAGACGATCTGGACCGCTGCATGGACATCTATGTCACCTCGTTTGATGCCCACCGTGAATTTGTGATGGAGTACCGGCTGCGCCGCTTTGATGGGCAGTACCGCTGGCTGCTGGATCACGGGATGCCCAGGTGGGATGAGCAAGGAAATTTTTTGGGTTATATCGGTACCTGCGTTGACATCACCTACCGAAAGCAGATCGCCCACGAATTGCAGATCAGTCAGCAGCGGATGATGGTGGTGCAAGAAGCAGCGCACATCGGGATCTACGAGTTGGATCTCATCACGGGCCATACCTACATGACCCCTGAGTTTGAACGTGTTTTTGGCTTGAAATCAGGCACCAAGGTGGAGGAGGCGCAAGCGCTGATTCATCCAGACGATAGGGGTGCGGCCAAGGCACAGGTGGCCATCGCGGTTGAGCGGCATGAACCGTACGAGGTGGAGTTTCGCTACCACCGTCAGGGTTCCAGTGACATCCGCTGGGCGATCAACCGTGGAAGTGCACTGTATGACGCAACCGGTAAGCCGATCAAGCGTTCGGGCATCACCATGGATATCACTGCACGCAAGCAAGCGGATGCTGAACGCGAACGTTTGCTCATGCATGACATTTCGCAGCAAAAAGTCTGCCAGATCGAATCCACCCAAGCCAAAGAAGCCGCCGAGGCTGCCAGTCTCGCCAAGAGCCGGTTTTTAGCCACCATGTCGCATGAGATACGCACCCCCATGAACGGCATTTTGGGAATAGCACAGCTTTTGTTGATGCCCAAACTGACGGAAAGTGAGCGTCACGAGTACGCTCAAACCATTCTGTTATCAGGGCAAACCCTGTTGACTTTGCTCAATGACATCCTTGACCTGTCCAAAATTGAGGCCGGTAAGGTGCAGTTAGAGTGCGTCATGTTCGAACCCGAGTCGCTCATCCGGGAAACCCACGGGCTGTTTACCGGCACGGCACAAGCCAAGAGTTTGCAGATGCAACACCTCTGGCGCAGCCGGCCTGGATGCCGCTATCAGGCCGATGCCCACCGGCTGCGTCAGATGCTCTCCAACTTGGTGAGCAACGCCATCAAGTTCACCCAGCGTGGCTGTATATGCATTGAGGGCACCGAACTGGAACGCGATGACGAATCGGCCCTGCTGGAGTTTTCGGTCCGCGATACCGGCGTGGGCATACCCCCTGACAAATTGGATTTGCTTTTCCAGCCGTTCTCACAGGCCGACAGTTCCATTGCACACGAGTTTGGAGGCACCGGGCTAGGCCTGTCCATTGTGCGCCAGTTGGCCCAAATGATGGGCGGCGATGTGGGGATTGAGAGTGTGGTCGGTGAGGGATCGCGGTTTTGGCTGCGGCTGCGTGCCAAACACGTCGTTGAATCTGAAAACCGCCGTTCTGAACATCCAACCTCAGCCAAGGCCGTTTCAGCGGATCGCCCCGTGGCCTTAACCGGTCTTTAACATCAAAATTCATAGCAAGCCGGATTTTGCCATACTATCAAATTAGCAGCTTGTTGATTTTTAATAATATTTTTGAGGCTGTTTTCAAATTTGCGTTTTGTTGTGCCATAAAATTATGTTGTGCCATGA
>CAIJOK010000129.1 GCA_903822205.1 uncultured beta proteobacterium
TATTCAAATGATCCAAAATTTCACTAAACATCTTCTGTCCAATCTTTAGTCGGCTTGCGTCAGGATATGGAGCAATGTCTTGTAAAGTGAATTGCTTATAAATCAACTACTTGAGTGAATAATTGAACTGAACCAGTGCCGTATTGGTTGATAAATTCTGAAATAGCAATTTCAGCAAGATCACCATGCGTTTTGTTGCCGATGAGCCGCATAGTGAATATGTTGCTCAATGTCATCGTTATTAACGATGGATGTTTCTTGATCAACAAGGCAAATCGCTTGGTAAAGTCTTTGTATGCGTTTTTACTCACAAATAAGTCTCATAAAGTTGAAATAGGAAATGGTTGTCATGTCATTCTGAGATTCGTGATTTCAAAAAATTACGTCCACCACCGGCCTGATGTCTCAAAATTGTCCAGCTAGTCTCACGCGGGCGCAGTGGTTGAGTTGTCATGGTTGATTTGATGGTAAGTCTGACAAATGCCGCATCAACCTTGGTAACTCTCATCATTCTGACCGATGTGAAGTGCGTGCAAACAAAGGCATGACTTTGGGCAGATTGGACTGGATGTCGGCGATGCGCGTGCTGCCTGAAGGGTGGGTGGACAGCCATTGCGGTGGCGCTCCCCGGCTGGCAACGGCCATTTTTTGCCACAGCGACACCCCGGCGCGGGGGTCAAAGCCAGCGCGTGCTGCCAGTTCCATGCCAACCAGGTCGGCCTCAGACTCGTCGCTGCGGCTAAATTGCAAAGTCAGCAAGCGGACACCGTAGTTGGTTAGCGTCTGACCGGTCTGGCCCAGGCCCAGGACGCTGCTGAGCAAACTGGCCCCGATATTGGTGGCGGCGTTTTTACCCATCCGTTCCCTGGCGTGTTCACGCAGGGCGTGGGCCACCTCATGGCCCATCACGGTGGCCACTTCGTCGTCTGTCAGCTTGAGTTGCGACAGAATGCCACTGTAGAAAGCAATCTTGCCGCCCGGCATACAAAAGGCGTTGATCTGCTGGCTGCCGATCAGATTGACCTCCCAGCGCCAGTTTTTGGCGCGGGGGTTCCAGCCCAGTGTGTGCGGGATGATCTGGCGGGCAATGCCGCGCAAACGCCTGACCTGAGGGTGGTCCCTGCCCCCCAGCGCCTGGTTGGCGGCGGCCTGTTGCAACATTTGGGCGTATTGCTGTGTGGCCGAACGCTCCAGGGTGTCTGCTGGCACCAGTTGGCTAAACATGGAGTTATCGCCCACCTCCACACCGTCACGCGCAGCGGCCACCACGGGCATCAGGGCAGCACCAGGCAGGGTCAACAGCATGGCCATACCCGTCAAAACAGGTCGGCGGCCACAGCAAGAGCAAGCAGTTTGGGAAGTAGAGGGTCGATGAGCGGGGGGCGCTGATGTCATATAACAAACAAGTTATTTACGCAATAAATCCTATAACTGTAGCACTCACTGCAATCAATAAGGGCGTGAGATGCAAAATATAACGATTTATTTCGTATGTTATTTATTATTTAATGCAGACTGAGCGAACCATCTTAAGGTCGGTCAGACCCATCATCACTTTTTCCATGCCGTCCATTTTGAGGGTGCGCATCCCACCCTCCACGGCAGCAGCAAAGATGTCGGCCACACGGGAACGTTCCTGAATCAGCCGTTTGATCTCGTCGTCGGCGATCAACAGTTCATGCAGGCCCACGCGGCCTTTGTAGCCACTCTGGTTGCATTTGTCGCAGCCCTTGTGGCGATAAAACCGGATGCGACCATCCTCACCATAGAGCGACTGCCAGTTGGCGATCAATTTGCCCATCTCGCCCTCGTAGTCGGTCTTCCAAATGGCTGAATGGCGAAGTTCCTCAACGTATTCAGCGGCAAACAAATGCAGTTCTTCGGCATCTGGGACGTAGGCCTCTTTGCATGCACACAGCCTTTTAGCCAGTCGCTGCGCCAAAATGCCTAGAAGAGCATCGGCAAAGTTAAAGGGATCCATGCCCATGTCCAGCAGACGGGTGATGGACTCAGGGGCAGAATTGGTGTGCAGGGTAGAAAACACCAAATGGCCCGTCAGCGAGGCCTCAACCCCCATGGACACGGTCTCTTTGTCACGCGATTCGCCCACCATGATGATGTCAGGGTCTGCCCGCAAAAACGCCCGCATCACCAGCGCAAAGTCAATGCCGGCTTTTTTATTGATCTGCACCTGGCGCAAGCCTTTTTGGGTGATTTCAACGGGGTCTTCGGCGGTCCATATCTTGGTATCCGGGGTGTTGAGATGCTTAAGAATGGAGTGCAATGTGGTGGTTTTGCCTGAGCCTGTGGGGCCGCAGACATAAAACAAGCCATAGGGCTTTTCGATGGTTTTGACCACACGCGCTTTGTTGTGGGGGGTCAAACCCAGTTTGTCCATCGGGATAGGCTCGCCGGCTGCCAGTATCCGCATGACCACGTCCTCTACGCCGCCGGCTGACGGAATGGTGGCAACGCGCAATTCAATGTCGATCGGGCCGTATTTTTTGAACTTGATCTTGCCGTCCTGGGGCTTGCGACGCTCTGAAATGTCAAGGTCACACATGATTTTGAGGCGCGTGACCATGGCCTGACGAAAGTGCGCAGGCACTTCGATGTATTTTTGCAGCGACCCGTCGATACGAAAACGAATGCCGGTTTTAAGCTTGCCAGGCATAGGTTCGATGTGGATGTCCGAAACCCCCTGGTGATAAGCATCAATGATGACTTTATTGACAAATTTAACCAGTTCATTGTCGGCTGCGGCGGACTCAAGAGAGTCGTCATTAAAGCCGTCATCCATGGGCGCACTGTCCATGTCGGCCAGCATTTCGTCAATGCTGCTGCCAGTGGCTTCACCGCCATAAATTTGATTCAGGGTCTCAGCAAACTCGGTATGGGTGGTGACACGGTAGTCAAATTTGGGGCAGCGCGGAAACACTTGCGGCACGATGCGAGAGCTGCGAATGGCCTCTGGGTCAAGGCACATGATGACCAGACCGGCAGGCGATTCTTCAAGTGGAACCCAGCCCTGTTCCACCAAAAACTCGCGCTTGAGTGTGCCGTGCAAAGCCTCTGCGCGAATGCGACCCGGGGTACAGGGTTCGTAAGGTACACCAAAAAATTTGGCCAAAGAGGGCCCTATCTGGGCTGGCTTGACCAAGTAGTTAGACACCAGGATGTACTCTGGTGTCTGGGAATGGGTGCGGGCCTCATGAAGGCATTGCTGCAATTCGTCTGCTGTCATGATGCCATCGGACACCAGGCCGTCGTACTTGGTGACCATGCGGCGCACACTTTCTTCGGCCTCGAAAATCCGATGGCGTATGGCGGTGGCCAAAGTTTTGGTGAGCTGGGTCACCCCCTCAACTTCAAGGTCGCCAAAGGCCTGACCATTTTTGTTGTTGATGATCTGAAGCACACCGTACAGGGTTTCATCCTGCAAGATGGGGGCAACCAGCATTTGACGGGTGCGATAGCCCGAGCGTTTGTCCACTTCCTTCAAAAAAGTCAGTGCGGGATGGATTTTTTTGAGACTTGCCTCGTCATACACATCGGGCAGATTGATGAGTTTGTGGCAAAAGGCCACATAACCCGCAATGCTTTGGGGTGAGATCGGAAGTTTCAAGTCACGGCTGCTGTTCAGACCGGTTTTGATCTTGGACACGATGGCATTGTGGTCATCATTGACCACGTACAGTGTCAGGCGGTCAGCATTGAACAGCTTGCAGATGTCCTGGCTGGCCTCAAGCATGATCTGCTCGATGTTGTCGGTTTCATGGATGCGTGCCGTGACATGCTGCAACTGTTTGTAAAACAGGGCCTCCAAAGTCATGCCACTGCGGTCGGTGGTTGGATGTTTTGCGGGGGTGTTCATGGTGTCCTTTGCCACAAGGGTGATACCGCCGTGCCGAGCATTGTCTCAAGCAGCCCAAAACGCCAAAAAAGCCAAAAAAGCCCTTCTGTCATTGCATCTGACAGTCTAAGTTTGCACAAACTGCATCTGTATGCCGGCCAGGACGATTCGGTCACCGTCTTTCAAGACAGCAGGCTCTTCACCGACCGGTATGCCATTGAGCAAGGGCTGCTCAACACCCTCGACGTGATGCACAAAAAAATTATGGGGTCTGCGGGTGATCGCGGCCACAGCAAGACCTGGTTTACCGACAGTGGTCACAATTTTGGTCAGCGGCATTTCACGTCCGGCAGCAGCGCCGGACAAGACCTTGATCGTTCCCCGCATGTCAGAGCTTGGCGTGGGTGGCACAGCAGATGCCACAGGGCGGGACTTGAACACCATGGTTTTTTCAAAATCGGCATTGGTATCCGACAAAAACCTGATCTTGTACTTGCCAACCTCAATGATGTCGTCATGTTGCAGTACCTGCCTTTTGACCACAATGCCATTGACGTAGGTGCCATTGGTGCTGTTGAGGTCTTCAACCACCACCTGTACACCCTGCATGATCAGGCCAAGATGCTCACCGCTGACGACCAAATTTTCGATCACGATGTCGTTGTAGGGCCGCCGCCCCAGGGTCGTACGCTCTTTGACCAAATCGACTTCTTTGATGACGGTATCGTCAATTGTCACAATCACTCTGGGCATGAGTGCCTCCTGTTATTCAAATACGCCAGCACGAAATGACCTGGAAAAATAAAACGGACAGATAAACCGACCGGCACACACCGACTCAGATCGACACCTGCCAATGACCATTTAGCTTCCAATCCTGTTATTGCTTGCCAAACAAACGAGAAATCAAACCAGGCTTGTCGGATGATGCGCTGACTTGTGCTAATAGAACCGTGATGTTATCCCGTCCACCGCCAGCAAGGGCACTCAACACCAAATCTTCCGCTATTTGCACAATAGGCTGGCCACGCTTCATGATCTGTCCCATCGCAGCATCATCGATCATGTCGGACAGACCGTCCGAGCACATCAGGTACAGATCACCTCTTTCCACACTGTACTGGCGCAATTCAACTTGCACAGAAGGCTCAACGCCCACGGCGCGGGTGAGCAGGTTTTTGCCTGGCGCACTGGCTGCTTGGGTGGGGGTCAAAAATCCGGCATCCACCTGCTCTTGCAACAGTGAGTGGTCTTTTGTGATTTGCTGCAAGACACCACGGCGCAGCCGATAGCAGCGTGAATCACCGACATGCCCCAAAATCAGGTGATCATCCCTGAAAACAGCAACCACCAGCGTGGTACCCATGCCGGCGTACTGGGGATTGGAGGCCGCAGCGTTCAAAATGGAAGCGTTGGCCTTGTTGATGCAGGTGGCGATGGCCTGTGTGACTTGATCTGCATTGACAGGGTGGGTGCAATGGACCAGCCAACTCACCAGCTCGGACTTGATGAAGGCCGTAGCCATACCGCTGGCAATCTCGCCGGCGTTATAGCCACCCATGCCGTCGGCCAAAACAGCCACACCACTGGCCTCGTCAAAAACAACAGAGTCTTCGTTGTTGTCGCGGATCAGGCCTGGATGGGTTTGGGCGCAATAGGTGTAATGCATGGTGTGTCAGTTGAATTTGTAGGTGCAGGATGGGCCTCAACGCTGCATACGCGCCGTTTGCTCAAAATCGGCAAGCGGTATGGGCATCGTGGCATCAAAATTCTCGGTTTTTTTAGCTTTTTCAGCTTGGTCCGTGGCCTGTGCTGCCGGTGTCTGCACGGTATCCGCAGCAGACAAACCCGTCACACCGGAGACTGCCGCTCGCAATGCCCGCGCCAGTTGCTCGCCGTCCTGGTACCGTGCATCAGGGTTTTTGCTCAGGGCAAGCGCCGTCACACGCACCAAACCGTCTGGCAAATCAGAACGTATCACGTGAAGGTCGGGGGCATTTTCGTTGGCAATTTTGTACATCAGTTCGGCCATGGAGTCGCCACGAAAAGGCAACACGCCTGTGAGCATCTGAAACAACATGACCCCCAAGGAATACAAATCTGACCGTCCATCGACCTTTTTGCCGACCATCTGCTCGGGCGACATAAAGCTGGGCGTACCCAGCACCAGGCCAGTTTTGGTCTTGCTTGAGTCCGTGATGCGGGCGATGCCAAAGTCGGTCACCTTGACCGTATCGGTATCGGGTTCGTACATGATGTTGGCGGGCTTGATGTCGCGATGCACCACATGCTGGCTATGGGCGTAAGACAAGGCCTCGGCCACCCTGGCCACAATGGACACGACGGTGGACACCGGCAGCAAGTGCCCATCCTTGCAATACTGCGTTAAATCCCGACCCTTGAGAAATTCCATGGCAATGTACGCCAAATCATGTTCTTCGCCAGCATCAAAGATCGTGACGATGTATTGATGCTGCAATCGACCGGCGGTCTCTGCCTCGCGAAAAAACCGCTCGCGAGCATCCACCAATTCATCGCCCTCAAATTCGCTGCTCAAAGACAGCGTTTTGATGGCCACAATGCGTCCAATTTTGGGGTCTCGGCCCAAATAGACGACCCCCATCGCACCTTTGCCCAGTTCCTTTTCAATCTGATATCGGCCCAGCATCGGTTTCTCGACCGCGCCACTGTCTAGCAGCAGCGTGCCTCCGGGATGCGCACTGCCGCCGCCCAGAATGACGGTTTCGGACAGGTTTTTGGCGCGATTGAGCTTGACCTTCAGGTCTTTGTAACCATCGTCAAAAGCGGCCATGTGTTCATAGACGGCCTGCGCTTTGTTGAACTGGCGCTTGCGTTCAAAATCAAGTGCCAAGTTATACAGGTTATCCATCAGGCTCAGGCTCATGGGCACACGGCTAAAACGGTCAAAAGCCATGTCCAACTGGCCCTGTCCTTGCAGCGCCAGCCCCATCATGCGGTTGGTCTCGGCCGACTCTTCGTCCGATTTATGCTTGCCAGCCTCGGTTACCAAAAAGCGTCGCGTGGTGACAGCCAGATGCCCTAGCAAGAGCAACGTGGCTGGAAACACCAGCTTGAGCCACAGTGCTGCACCCGACAACAGGCCAAACTCAAGCCCCAGCAAGGCCGTAAACAGGACAAAAGTGGACAAGGCGGAAATCTCTGCCGACAGCCTGGGCAACGCGCCCAACAGATAGGCGCAAATCAGCAAGACAAGCGCCAGTGTGGCATGGACGCTCCAGTCTGGCTGCTCAATAAAGTGCCCATTCAAAATGCTGGAAGTGATGTGTGCAACGGCCTCAACCGGCGACAGTGCCGCATAGCCCGGCACCGCAAACCGTGTGCCTACACCCACTGCCGTGGCACCGATCACCACGATTTTGTTGGCGTACTTAGAGGCCGGAATTTTGCCGCTCAACACATCGTAAAACGAATCGATCGCAAACGCCGGCCTGCCGTTTTGGCCTGGGTAAAACTGCGGCAGCATCACGGCAAAGGCGTTGGTCTTGATGTTGCGCTTGCCGATCTGTACAGAATCACCGGGGTGCAGACGGATGTCGGTCACCGACAGGTTGAATGCCTTGACAGCGGCCAAAAGCGCGACAGAAGGCACGGCTTTGCCGTCGTAATTGACCAGCAAAGGCTCTTGTCGAACGACCCCGTCGGTATCTTGAATCTGGTTCAAATGGCCCACACCTGCGGCTGCCCCGCCCAGGCTAGCAAGAGGCTGTTGGCTTTTTTGGGCTGCCACCGAAAATCCCGTGGGTTCATCGACCGCATTGCGCAGGGCAAAATTTGGCAACGGGGCATCTGGCCGGCCCGCAGGCTCGCCCAGCGTAAAAACCGATGGAATGATGACATTGCCGGCGCGGCCAAAACTTGCGGCCAATTGCATGTCGGTATCCAGCGATTGTTCGGCTTGCGCGATCAGGCTAGACAGTTTGTCGTTGCGCAACAGATCGTCCGAAGGCTCGGACGCAGTCAAAACATCTTTGATCTGCCGAATAAAAGTCAGTCCGCGGTCCACCTGAGGCTCAAAAAAGAAGGCGGTGTGGACGATGGTTTTGGCATGGGCATTGGCCAGATAGTCGATCACTCTGGCATGAATGTCGCGCGGCCACGGCCAGCGACCAAGGTTGGCGATGCTCTGGTCGTCGATGGCAATGATGGCAATTTGATCGGATGGCACACGGCTTGTGCTGGTGCTGGCAAAGTCATAAAAACGCCGCTCCAGGGTACTGACGGCATCGGTTGTCGCATGCAGGATCAGCACGGCCAGTATGACAACCAGTGTGACCCAAGCATCAGAGTGCCAAAATTGAACCCATTTGGAATGTTTCACCCAAAAATCCCCGTATGTCCGCGTTTGCGTCAAAAAGCACAACCCGCCGTATCACGACGAGACGGGCAGGTGTCTTTTGAAGGTCACGCCCAACACCAGCACAATGCCAGCGCCGGCAGCCCCAAACAGATAGGTCCACAAGCGCCCCACTGGAACCTGACCCGCCAAAGCGGGGTCACTGTGCATCATGATTCCGGCAATCCACCCCAGCAACATTCCGCCTGCCCAGATGATGAACGGACACCTGTCCATCAGTTTCAAAACCAGTTGGCTGCCGCCCACGATGATCGGAATGCTGACCAGCAAACCAAAAATGACCAAAGCCATTTGATGCGACTGCCCAGCGCTGGTGGCAGCCCCCGCGATGGCGATGACGTTGTCGATGCTCATCACCAGGTCCGCCACAATCACGGTCTTGATGGCGGTCCACAAACGGTCACTGGCCTGAATGCCATCGTGTGCATCGTCTTGTGGCAGCAAAAGTTTGACACCGATCCACACCAGTAACACAGCCCCCACAAGCTTAAGGTAGGGGATTTGCAAAAGCGTCAAGGCAAATGCGATCAACACCACGCGCAGGACGATGGCCCCCACCGTTCCCCAGAAAATACCCTTCAAACGCTGCTTAGGGGGCAGTTGACGACACGCCAGGGCGATCACCACGGCGTTATCGCCTCCCAGCAAAATGTCGATCAGGATGATCTGCCCCACTGCGATCCAGAAGGGCGCGGCTAAAAATGGTTCCACAAGGTTGTTGGCTAAGTTGGCTATGGGTGATTGGCTGTGGGTGCGTGGCGGCGATGCGTGGCATCAGACGATGTCAGCCTAACGCTCCGCAAATCAAAGCAAACTCTTCAACAGTTTGGCCATTTCAGAGGGGTTGCGGGTGACCTTAAAGCCACATTCTTCCATCACGGACAACTTGGCATCGGCGGTATCAGCGCCACCTGAGATCAGGGCACCGGCGTGTCCCATGCGTTTACCGGCTGGGGCTGTCACGCCAGCAATAAAACCCACCACGGGCTTTTTCATGTTCAGCTTGCACCATCTGGCGGCATCAGCCTCGTCCGGCCCGCCGATCTCGCCGATCATGATGACCGCATCGGTGTCTGGGTCGTCATTAAAGGCCTGCATCACATCGATGTGTTTCAGACCGTTGATGGGGTCGCCACCGATACCCACAGCACTGGACTGTCCCAGACCGATCTCGGTCAGTTGGGCAACAGCCTCATAGGTCAGCGTTCCGGATCGGCTGACCACACCCACACGGCCTTTGCGGTGAACGTGACCCGGCATGATGCCGATCTTGATCTCGTCAGGCGTGATAAGACCAGGACAATTGGGGCCGAGCAGCAGGGTTTTTTTGCCACCGGCGGCTTCCTTGACTTTCATTTTGTTGCGCACTTCCAGCATGTCGCGCACCGGAATGCCCTCGGTGATGCAGATCACAAGGTCAAGGTCAGCGCAGACGGCCTCCCAAATGGCATCAGCGGCCCCTGCGGGTGGCACATAGATCACGCTGACCGTGGCATTTTTCTCAGCAGCGGCCTCTTTGACCGAGGCATAGATCGGTATGCCAAAAATCGACTCACCGGCTTTTTTGGGATTGACCCCAGCGACAAAACACTGCCTGCCGTTGGCGTATTCCTGGCATTTTTCGGTGTGAAACTGGCCGGTTTTGCCGGTGATACCCTGGGTGATGACCCGGGTGTCTTGATTGATGTAGATGGACATGGTGATCGAGCGGTGAAGTTAACAAGAGCGAGCAATGACGTGAGTGACGTTCAGTGACGTGCAGTGACGCTAGACAGGAACGGCTGCAACCACCTTTTGGGCGGCCTCGGCCATGGTGTCAGCGCTGATGATTGGTAGGCCGCTTTGGGCCAGCATCTTTTTGCCCAGGTCCTCGTTGGTGCCCTTCATGCGAACCACCAGCGGCACCGACAGATTGACGGCCTTACAGGCGGTGATCACACCGGTGGCGATGGTGTCGCACTTCATGATGCCGCCAAAAATATTGACCAATATGGCCTTGACCTTGGGGTTTTTGAGCATGATTTTGAAGGCCTCTGTCACTTTCTCAGGCGTTGCACCACCGCCCACATCCAAAAAGTTGGCAGGCTCGGCACCAAATAGCTTGATCGTGTCCATGGTGGCCATGGCCAAACCTGCCCCGTTGACCAGACAGCCGATGTTGCCGTTCAGACTGATGTAGGCCAAGTCAAACTTGCTGGCTTCGATCTCGGCGGGGTCTTCTTCATCCAGATCACGGTACGCCACGATCTCAGGGTGACGGTACAAGGCATTGGCATCAAAGTTGAACTTGGCATCGAGCGCTTTGATGCTGCCGTTGCCCTCCAAAACCAGAGGGTTGATCTCGACAAGCGACGCATCGGTGTCCATATAGACGCGATAGACCTTTTGCAGCACATCAACGGTTTGGGCAACCGAGCCTGCGGGTATTCCGATGCTGCGGGCGATACGGGTGGCTTGCTCAAGGGTTAGACCGGCTGTTGGGTCGACGATTTCGGTGACGATCTTGTCGGGGGTATCGTGCGCCACGGTTTCAATGTCCATGCCGCCCTCACTTGAGGCGATGATGGCCACACGCTGGCTGGCACGGTCGGTCACGGCGGACACGTAGTATTCTTTTTGAATGTCGGCACCGTCTTCGATCAAGAGACGACGAACTTTCTGTCCTTCGGGGCCGGTCTGGTGCGTGACCAGTTGCATGCCCAAAATCTCGTCAGCCAAACGGCGAACGTCGTCCAGAGAACGCGCCAACTTGACACCGCCCCCCTTGCCGCGACCGCCTGCGTGAATCTGGGCCTTGACCACCCACACAGGACCACCCAGTTTTTGGGCGGCCTCCACGGCCTCCTGAACGGTAAATGCCGGAATGCCGCGGGGCACCGGTACACCCGCTTCGCGCAAAATTTCCTTGCCTTGGTACTCGTGGATTTTCATAAAGTCTTTCCGGGATGGGAGAATGAAATGGTAAGGGCGCAGCCGTTTGACCGACCGGTTCAAAAAGAGCGGCGGACTGTATCATGGCCAATCGCTTGCTGGACGTGTGATGTCCATGTTGATGCGCAGATGGCTGATGCCAAAAAAACAGCGAGAGACTCCTGTCAGGAGCTGATCTGGTGTCACCGTCTAGGCACATTCTTTGCCGTGTTTGCCAATATCATCATCGCGGCACTCAAGGCATTCCCACCCTGCTGCGCTGGGCGCAAGCCCTGACATTTGCCACGATTTCATCTTTCCAATGCCTTCAACACTCCAACACCTTATTGACAACAACCGCACTTGGGCGGCACGCATGGAACAACAGCGCCCGGGGTTTTTTAGCTTGCTAGCGCAGCAGCAGTTGCCCAAATACCTGTGGATTGGCTGCTCTGACAGCCGTGTGCCGGCCAATGAGATCACGGGGCTTGACCCGGGCGAAGTGTTTGTCCACCGCAATATTGCCAATGTGGTGGTGCATTCGGACTTGAACGCGCTGTCGGTCATTCAGTTTGCGGTCGATCACCTCAAAGTGGAACACATCATGGTGGTGGGTCATTACGGCTGCGGCGGTGTACAAGCTGCGCTGCGTGGCACTCGGGTGGGCTTGGCTGACAACTGGCTGCGCCATGTGCATGATGTCAAGCTGCGCCACCGCCGCCGTCTGGACCACCTCTGTGCCGGTGATCAAGAAGACGTTTTGTGCGAAATGAATGTTGTCGAGCAGGTGGGTAACGTGGCCCTGTCCAACGTGATGCAGGATGCTTGGGCACGCGGGCAAGAGGTGATGGTACATGGCTGGTGTTATGGCCTGAAGGACGGTTTAGTCAAAGACCTCAAAGTCAGCATGCAAGGCAGCCATGAGGTGACAGATGTCGTTCAACGTGCTTTCAACCGCTACCCTGACGGGGGTGGTTGAAGTCATCCGTTTACTTCAGCAATTGCATGACCTGCTGCGGCAATTGGTTGGCCTGCGCCACCATCGCCATGCCGGCTTGTTGCAAAATTTGGGTGCGTGACAGATTGGCGGTTTCCATCGCAAAGTCTGCATCCTGAATGCGGGACCGCGATGCGCTCATGTTCTCGGATGTGGTGTTCAAGCTCGCGATGGTGGTCTCAAAGCGCGATTGCAAAGCACCAAACTTGGAGCGTTGGTTAGAGATCACGGACAGCGAAGCATCCACAGTGGACAAGGTGCGGGTGGATGATTCCACGGTTGAGACATCCAGGGTATTGGCACCTTGCAACTCACTGGCTGCCGATGTGCCTGTGAAAAAGCTGACACCTGTGCCCGCTGCACCCAAGGTGCTGGTGATGCTAAAGGACTGGTTGCCATCCATCGTGACCGCACCGGTCACATACGCTGTAGAGGCTGGTATCGCACCACCTGCAGCCAGAGTGACAGGCCCAGGTGCGACAGGCAGTGTGCCTACGGCGGTTCCCACATTGAAGGACCCGCCGGTCGCCGCCGGACTGTTGTTGACGATGGAAATGTCCTCCCCGCTGTCGTTGGTCAGCGTGACCCCCGTGCCAGCAGTATTGAGCTTGGCGGTGATCCCCGTTTGTGAGGTTTTGTCATTGAAGGCTGTCACGGCGGCCGCAAGACCGTCCGGCGAATTGAGTGTGGAGCCCACATTGAAGGCCACCGTCACGGGCGGCGCAGGTGCTTTGTTGTTGGACACCACCGACAGTGAATAGCCGCCTGGCTGTGTAAACGCATCGATATCCACACTGGTGTGTGCAGAGGCCGTGACCCCGGTACTTCCGGTCTGGGCATTGATACTGGCGGCGACCGTTTTGGCACTGTCACCGGCAGTGATCACGACCGGCACCGAAATATTGGAGCCTGTGATGTTGAGGGTGTCCCCACCAATCGCGCTGGTGCTGGCCTGTATGGCCGTGGAGGGGTTGGTGCCAGCGGTCGCTGTACCCAGCACCAAGTCGCCGGGGCCACCGGTCGATTGGGCGAACACGGACCCGATGCGGTTATTGCCGTACTTGGTCGTGCTGAAATTGCTGGTGGTGGCAATGATGGTTTGATTGGCATTGGCCCCTACCTGAAAGGTGGCCGACGTAAAACTGCCGTCCAGCAGGTTTTGACCATTGAACTGGGTGGTCTTGGCAATTCTGTCAAGCTCTGAGGTCAATTGGCCCACCTCCGCATTCAAAGCGGCGCGGTCACTCGTTGAGTTGGTGGCGTTGGCCGATTGCACCGCCAGTTCACGCACACGCTGTAAGATGCTGGCGGCACTGCCCAGGGCACCCTCGGCCACTTGCGACAGCGAGATGCCGTCGTTGGCGTTGCGGGTGGCTTGGTTGACACCCCTGATTTGCGAGGTAAAGCGCTCGCTGATGGCTAGACCGGCGGCATCGTCCTTGGCGCTGTTGATGCGCAAGCCCGATGACAGCCGCTGCATCGACGTGGACAGCGACAATTGCGAGGATGCCAGATTGCGTTGCGCAGTCAGTGATTGAATATTGGTGTTAATGGTTGAGGCCATGATGAAACTCCTTCGTCAATTGAATCTTCGGCATAGCCTATGGGTCTATGGGCTTGATGCCGTGCCTTTCGGGGACTGGAACAATCCGTTCCGATAGGCAAATTGTGAAGAGATGGCCTGTTTTCATGAGGGTAATAAGGGGCCAAAAAACCGGCCAATTGCTGGCATTGCGCCCCTTTGCAGACGGGTTTTGCCCCCAAACCCACCAACTAACCGGCTGATGGCCGGTTGATCTGACGAGCAAACACCTGTGTCTGTGATATTGGATGGGCCGCATGAATGTGCTTAAGTTTTTGGCTAATTGCCCGAAAACTAAATCAACGAGCCTATCGTTACAGTGGGTTCGTAGTCCGGTCAACCAAGGCGTACCGGTCAAAAGCGGTCAGCAGCAATGTTGGCCTTGAGATCGGCATACCGCCGGATGAAGTGATCTTTTATCAGGAGAAACCAAAATGACTGCCACCATCAACAGCAACCTTAACTCGATGACTGCACAACGCAACCTGACCACCAGTCAGGCCTCTTTGAGTACAGCGATTCAACGCCTGTCATCGGGTTTACGTATCAACAGTGCCAAGGACGATGCCGCCGGCTTGGCCATTAGCGAGCGTTTTACCTCGCAGATTCGCGGTCTTAACCAGAGTGTCCGCAATGCCAACGACGGCATCTCGATGGTGCAAACCGCTGAAGGCGCTTTGGCCTCATCCAGTGCCATCCTGCAACGGGTGCGTGAGCTTGCGGTTCAATCGGTCAATTCAACCAACACTGCCGATAACCGCGCCGCGCTGAACGCCGAAGTCGGCCAATTGACCTCTGAACTGGACAGAATTGCCAAAACCACCCAGTTCAACGGCAAAAACATTTTGGACGGCGGTGTCACATCGTCTGACTTTCAGGTGGGTGCCAATGCCAATCAAACCATCACCACCACATCAGGCAACTTTCAAGCGACGGCCTATGGCAACTTCCGCATCGGTGCCACTAAAGCGACAGGCTCAGGGGCGGGTGATGTGACCGAAGGAAGTGCCGCCGAAGCACATGCATCTTCCGCCAGTGCAACCACAAATCGCGTGGTGGGTGGGGACTTTACCCTCAGTGGGTCAGCCGGCTCTAAGGTCATCGACTATAAAGCTAATGCCACTGCCAAGGATGTTGCTAGTTTGATCAACGCACAAACTGGTTCAACGGGTGTCGCAGCAACGGCCCGCACAGAGGTCGATGTGGGTTCAATGCAAGCCACTTCAGCCTATTCCTTTGATTTGACTTCCGACAATGGAACCGCGATCACCGTTTCGTTTTCTACGGGGGCAAAGAATGCAGCCGGTGCTCTTGACAAAGACGGTTTGTCAACGGCCATGACGGCATTCAATGACAAAACCTCACAAACCGGTGTGAGCGCCAAGATCAATACGGCGGGTGACGGTCTGACCCTGACCAATGCCACAGGCAACGACATCACGCTGACGGGCCGAGCCGGTAGCACGGCGGGTGTAACGTTAGGCAGTGCGACGACGACCACTGCCAGCATTGCTGATGGTGCAACGGCGGTTGGAACCGGACATATCGTGCTGGATTCTGACAAGAGCTTTGCGGTCACCAAGGGCACTGCTGGGGCCGTTGTCGCAACGGACTTTTTTACGCAGGCCAGCTCGTCGGGGCAATTGCAATCCGTCAACAGCATGGATGTTTCGACGGTGGACTCTGCCAATCGCACCATCGCCATAGTCGATGCCGCCATCAGCGCCGTATCAGGGCAACGCGCCAAGTTTGGTGCTTTGCAATCTCGGTTTGAGACCACCATCGGTAATTTGCAAGTCACCTCAGAGAACATGAGCGCTTCACGTTCTCGGGTGCAAGATGCAGACTTTGCCACAGAGACCGCCGGTCTGTCACGCGCCCAAATCCTGCAACAAGCCGGTACCGCCATGGTGGCGCAGGCCAACCAACTGCCGCAAGGCGTGTTGGCCCTGTTGCGCTAACCCGCAGTCGGGTGAGTGGTCCGATCAGCGATCATCTGGTCGGCTCAATCAGATTGATCAGCGGGTTGTTTTGGGGCGGCGATGGACAACTAGTTCATCGCCGCCTTTTGGTTTTGGGGGCTTGGGGGCTTGTGGACTTTTGGGGATTTAGGGGATTTAGGGGTTATTTTGGAGTTTAGGGTGCGGCCCGTCGTGTCACACTCCAATGCGTTCATACAGAATAGGAGCTTGATATGGCAACCATCTCATCAGCAGGCATAGGCAGTGGACTGGATGTAAACAGCATCGTGACGCAGATGGTGGCTTTAGAAAAAAAGCCGCTCACGGCCCTGACCACCAAAGCCACCACCATCCAGTCACAGATCACCGCGTTTGGCACGATCCAGTCGCAGTTCTCTGCCCTGTCCGATGTGGCCACGCGCATTGCCGCCAGTTCCGCTTGGTCTGCACGGACTGGCTCGTCGTCCAACACCAGTGCCGCCACCATTTCAGTCACCTCTGCGGCTGCGGCCACGTCATTTACCCTGGATGTGGATGCCCTGGCTAAAAAGCAATCCATCTCATCGGCAACGATCGCAGCGGGGTCGCTGGTAGGGGCCGGTAAGCTCACGTTTAGCCTGGGCACCTGGTCAGGCGTGGCTGCGTCCACAGCGGCTGATGCACAGTCAGGGGCCATCACTGCTGCGACCGCCGCCACGACAGCCGGTGCCACGGCCGTGTCACAGGTCGGTGCTGTCAAAACAGCCTTAGCCAGCTTTGCCACTGCTCACCCATCCTCCGCTGAGATGACCGCTTATTCAACGGCTTACACCCAATGGGCCAGTGCCGTATCCGCCAATGACCATGTCACACCCGCCCTGCAAACGGCTGAAAACACCGCGCTGGCCGCCCGCGATACGGCCTATACCGCACTGGGAACGGCCAGCCCCACCCTGAAAGCGTCTGCCGATGTCCTGGCCGCCAGCGCCACGGCATCAGCCAACCTGAATGTCTTGGCCACGAGCACACCAGCGGTAGCCGACTATGCCAGCAAGTACAGCGCCTGGGTGGCGGCATCGGCGGCCAATGATGGTGTCACACCTGCCCTGCAAACGGCTGAAGACAACGCATGGACCGCTAAAGATGCCGCACGTGCGCATATTGTTCTGGGGGCAGCCACCTCTACGTCACAGATCGATGCCGTCAAAACGACGTTAACCAGCTTGGCCACTAGCAACCCGACGACTGAAATGACTGTTTTTTCAAGCGCTTATTCGGCATGGGCCAGCGCTGTTGCGGCCAATGATGGGACTCAAACTGACAAGCTGGCTGCCCGAGATGCGGCCTACACCGCACTGGGAACGGCCAGCCCCACTTTGCAAACCACCGCCAATGACCTGGTCGCCAGCGCCACAGCATCTGCCAATTTGGCTACCCTGGCCGAGGGTACAACCACGGTTGCCGACTATGCCAGCAAATACAGCGCCTGGGTGGCTGCATCTGCGGCCAACGATGGGACTGCGGCTGCCGCGCAAACTGCTCGCGACGACGCACGCACTGCTCTGAGCACGTCTGATCAGGCTGCGGCTGATGCCATCACGACAGCGGCAACGTCCACCACAACAGCCCTGACGGCGGCTGATGCGGCCACATCCACCGCAGCAGCCACATCCACCACGGCCGCTGCATCTGTCACCGCATGGGCCAGCGCAGCGAAGGATGCCGTGACGGCCTCCAAAAGGGCCACGTTTGCTCCGTCTGGCGTGTCCGGTTTTAGTGTGGATGTTACGGCCTCTGACACGGTGGCCACCCTGGCAGCCAAAATCAACAGCGCCAATGGGGGTGTGGTGGCCACGGCTTTTTTTGACGGCACCAACGACCGGTTGTTGCTCAGCTCAAAGGGCACAGGAGCATCGGCGGGCTTTAAGGTTCAGGCCACGGGGTCAGCGGATGGCAGCAACTTTGACAACACCGGACTGTCCCGCATGGCGTTTGACCCATCCGTGGGAGCGTTTGGCATGGCCAGCGTGGGCCAAACGATTCAAGAGGGCAGCGATGCCAAGGCCCGCATCAATGGTTTGGCCGTGACATCCAGCACCAATACCCTGACCAACAACGTTCCCGGGGTGACTATCAGCCTGGCTGCTGTCACGACACCCACTGCGCAGGTCACGATGTCAGTCAGCGAGGATGTGACGGTGGCCGTCAAAAACATTGGGGACTTTATCAAGGCCTATAACGACCTGAATACATCGCTGGTAGATTTGACCAAATACGATGCCGCTACCCAAACAGGGGCGCTGTTTCAGGGTGATTCTTCCATCGTCGGCCTGCAAAGTATTTTGCGCAGCATGGTGGGGTCAACCAGCACCGGCAGCAGCACCTACAAGCGATTGTCAGACGTGGGGGTTGAATTGCAACGGGATGGATCATTGACATTGAACACCGTCAAGCTGGGTGTGGCCGCCAATGACGGCACCGAGCTGCTCAAGATGTTTAGCACGGACAACAAAAACCCCCTGACCAACGGTATTGGTATCAAGTTCAAAGAGTTAAGCCACGGCGTACTGGCCACAGGCGGGTCGGTGGTGAACAAGGCCACAGCCCTGCAAACCGCCCTGACACGCAACGGTGTGGAACAGACCAAGGTCAATGACCACGTCACAGCGTATGAGGCAAGACTGCGCAAGCAATACACCGCTTTGGACACCCAAATGGCCAAGCTGACTGCGCTGAACTCTTATGTAGCCCAGCAGGTCACCACCTGGAACAAGTCCACAGCCTGATCCCCGATCACCCCAGCAGGCGCGCCAGGGTGAGCAGCGCCAGCAGCAATATCCACATGACTGCCGTGCGCCATACAAGGCCCACCACCACAGCCAAGTGCGCCAGCTCTGGCGTTTGGCCATACCGACTGCTGTCGTCGCGTTCCGTCACACCGTCCGTTGTGGACTGCGGCCAGTCGAGGGTTAAGTGGATATTGACAGCACCTGCCGTGGCCGCCAGGATCACACCATCGTTGCAAACCTCGGCTGACTCATGGGTGTAACGCCGCCAGTTCTCAATGGCATCTTCAAAATTGCCCACCACAGCAAAACCAAGGGCTGTCAGGCGGGCAGACACCCAATCCATCACGGCCCAGGCCAGGCGGGCGTTGCTTTGCAGGGCGTGGCTGATGGGCTGGTGGTGTACGATGCTCTTGTGGTGCCAGTAACGCGGCGCAAATTCGCACAGGCGGTACAGCACTGCTCCGGCAGGCCCCAGCCCCAAGGCTGCCAGCACCGAGAACCACGTCAG
Source organism: uncultured beta proteobacterium (assembly GCA_903822205.1). GTDB lineage: Bacteria > Pseudomonadota > Gammaproteobacteria > Burkholderiales > Burkholderiaceae_C > Rhodoferax. The sequence continues at coordinate 18,976 of CAIJOK010000129.1, forward strand.
TACCCCAAAGACGTGGCGGTGTGTGGCCAGCACCGAGCATTCGATCACCTTGCCGATGATGTCCTCGCGGGTTAGCGACTGGGTGTCGATGTTTTGCCATTGGGCTAAAAGGTCTTGGGCTTGTGCCAGATCACCGTCCACCAAGGCATCTCGAATTTGGGTAAAGTGAAAGCTAAACTGCCTAAAGCCCAGCGCTGCATACAGCACCAAAGCGCTCCAGACCACGGCTACAGGCCAGCCCACATAAACGTTGAGCAGCCCATAGACCAGCAGGGACCCAAAGGTCGGCCCCCCCACCGACAGCCCCCAGGCAAGCCAGCCGTGCCAAGGCTTTCCGGCATCAAAATTTTTGACACACCAGCGTACCCAATGGCGCATGCTGGCGTGGACAACATTGCCCCTTGTCAGGGGTCGCGCCTGTTCAAGCAACAGAGCAAACAAAATGGAAATAAAGCTCATAGGATGATGTTAACGTGAAACAACGAACCTGTAGCCCGTATGAAGCGAAGCGGAATAAGGGGAGATCAAACACGAATGTTCTGGCTTTCTTATCGGCTGCGACCGGCCTTGTATTTTCCACTGCCAGCGCCAATCACCCCATCTGCCTGGGCCAGTCGGGCCATAGCCCGTGCGGCATGGGCGTGGGTGATGGCGAGTCCCAGCGCATCGGCAGCATCCGGGCCTGGCAGGCCTGGCAAATGAAGCAGGCGGCGCACCATTTCCTGAATTTGACTTTTACTGGCGTGCCCCCAGCCGACCACGGCCTGTTTCATCTGCAAGGCGGTGTATTCGGTCACGGGCAAATGGGCCGATACCAGTGCTGCAATGGCGCTACCGCGTGCCTGGCCCAGCAACAAGGTGGACTGGGGGTTGACGTTGACAAAGACGATCTCGACCGACGCAGCATCAGGCTGGTAACGTTCGACTACCTCGCAAACGCCGTCAAAGATCACCTTAAGCCGTGCGGGCAGGGGACCTTTAGCCAGGCAGGCGGGCATCATGGTGCTGATGGTGCCGCTGGCCACATACGTTAAATCTGTGCCATCAGCATCTACCACGCCAAAGCCTGTCGTTCGCAGGCCGGGGTCGATCCCGAGGATTTTCATGGTAATGATTGTTATCGCTATTGGGGCAGACCCTGCTGATGTTACATTGCGACGCTTTGTGCGCCCGCCAACCCCCATTGATTGCACACTTTGAACACCATGCCCAAAACTGGCACACTTTTTCCGGAACACTTGGCCGCAACGGGCCAGAACACCGCAGTGACGGCGCTCCAAATGAATGGATCTGCCCTGTCGCCCGTTCAAAAGCGCTTTAACCAATTGCTGGCCCAGACGGAAACTCTGGCCCGCAAAATTGAAGCATTTACTCTTTTGTCGGACCAATACCGCAAGGACTATGCAAGCACATTGACACCCCTGGAGAATGAAAAGCAGGACTTGATGCAGCAAATGGTGTTGTGGCTGGACGAACGCCTGCAACGACGTGGCCTGACAAATACCCAAAAGGTGACAGCTACGGACATTTTGTGCGATTTGTCGTCCTATCTGGCTATCAAAGGTGACCAGGCCATGCGGACACTGCACGATGCCTACAGCGACAAGTCTTTGGCTGACATTTACAAAGAAGAAACTGCGGACCTTCAAAGTTTCATGGAGGCAATGATGGGTCAAAAACTGGACGTACAAGCCGAATCGCCTGAAGACTTGCTGCGTGCCGGCATGGCGCAATTCGTCGCTCAGGCCGAAGCCGAGCATGACCAGCAAACCCAACGCCAGGCCAAGCGCAAAAAAACCGCAGCACAGCTTAAATCCGAGGTTCAAGAGCAAGATGCCAACAGCGCCCTGCGAACGATTTACCGGCAGTTGGCCAGTGCCTTGCACCCTGACCGTGAAACGGACCCCCAGGAGCAGTTGCGCAAGACCGCCCTGATGAAGGAGGCCAATACAGCCTATGAACAGCGCAATTTACTGGCCTTGTTGCACCTACAGTTGAAGGCCGACCTGGTGGATCAAAACCAGATCGCCAACATGGCCCAGGATAAATTAACGGCTTTGACGGCGTTGCTAAAGGACAGAGTGGCCGTGCTGCAAACTGACCTGAATATGTTACAAAGCAAAATCTGCATGGAATTTGAATTGCCGCCATATTTAACGCCAAGTGCGGCCAGTCTAAAAAAATACCTGGCAAAGTCTGAGCGCAAGCTGCGCAACACAATCACCACCATGCGCTCTGACCTGCAAGGGGTGAAAGACGACGCGTGGTTCAAACGCTGGTTGCGTGATCAAAGGGCTAGCTTTCAGCCCGACGACAACCCGTTCTTTTGACCATAGTGGCTCCGAATTTAAGACAAAAATTGAAGAGGTTCTCAATTCAGGAGTTCTACAAAGTGAGCGAGGCCCAAATTCAGGTTGGGCTGCGGCAGAAGGCAATTTAAGAATACGCCCAAACCCTGTTTCAGGGCAAACGTGGCCCAAAAGCGGTGGAATTTTCCGACCCGCGATGCCGCCCCACCGCCTCAAACGATCGTGTGTGGGCATCAGACAGCGTTTCATGCCCCTGGCTTGGGTACGCGACCAGCCAAAAATCACGACTGGCGCACCATTTCATGTGCGAGAGTTAGATTTTGTTGTAGCAGAGACCCCCAACCCTCAAGCCTTCGGTACTCCGGTCAAACCATCTTTTACCCACTTGCGTACCGTGTTGCGCGCTAGACCGGTTTGCTTCGATATTTGACGTGGCGACTGCTTGTCGCGTGTGTACATCCTCTTCACTTTGCCTAGCATTTCCATAATGATCACCTTCACCGGTCTTTAACATCAAAATTCATAGCAAGCCGGATTTTGCCATACTATCAAATTAGCAGCTTGTTGATTTTTAATAATATTTTTGAGGCTGTTTTCAAATTTGCGTTTTGTTGTGCCATAAAATTATGTTGTGCCATGA
>CAIJOK010000130.1 GCA_903822205.1 uncultured beta proteobacterium
ATTTACTCACTAACCCCACCCTAACCCTCCCCTTGTCAGGGGAGGAAACTACCAGCTTCAGCTCACTAACCTCTTAAATTGTAAATACCTAGATTTACTCACTAACCCCACCCTAACCCTCCCCTTGTCAGGGGAGGGAACTACCAGCTCCAGCTCACTAACAAGCGAGCTTATCAGCTCCTCCCCCTGACAAGGGGGAGGTTGGGAGGGGGTATTTCGGAAAGCTCAACAGCATATCACGATAATATTCATATTGCTTTTGGCGTAATTCAATTTCGCGGGGCAAGCCTTCTCTGATGGAGTTGGTGATGGTGTCGAATTTGTCGAGGATGGCGATGATGCGTTCCTGTTCATCAGGGGAAGGAATCGGTACTGGAAAGCCGACTAGATCTTTTTTGTTCAATGCCGGCACTCCTGTCATATTCGCAAGCCCTACTATTTCCTTCATGGAATTGGCCATGACATGATATAAAAAACGAGTTGAAAGAATTTCACTCGTGCTGCGGATTCTGTAGCAGAGGGGGCCACACCAAAAACGAGTGGTTTGATATCCCACATATCCAATTCCGCCCTGTCCACGCGAAGGCGTTGTAATCGTGCCCGGCTCGGTGTTATAGGCGGGGACATAACCTGATGGTGTTGTTCCTGCATTAACAAATGGATATTCGCCTACTTCGTTAACTGCTGGGGCTTGCCCTACGTTAATGCTGCATAGCTCCCCCAACGTCATCCACTGCACTTCCCCTTGCGTTCCCACGCTGGAGCATGGGAACGAGAGTAACTGGTTGCGATAGTAGTTGTATTGTTTTTTGCGGGCGGTTAGCTCGGTGAATGCGTCCAGAATGCGGACGATTTCGGCTTGGATTTCAAGCGACTTTTTTGGGTTTTCAGGGCATGGGATTGGGATTTGCAGCTCCTTCAAATTGCCTGCATTTAAAGCTGGAATCCCGTCATATGTACACAACGCCTGAATATCCAATTGCATTTCAAGCAGCAGGTGATAAAGATACCTTATTTTAATTTTTTTGTTGATATTGATGGTGACCGAGTAATTCAGGTTTCCTCGAAAATATTTACCCTCTTGCCAAGTAATTGATCCAACTCCAGCCCCTCGGGTTGTTATACCTATTGGGTCATTTTCAGCATTCCACTCGTTGATAAAACCAAGCGGCTCACGCCCGCTGTTAATTACAGGGTACTCACCGGGGGTGGCAGAAATCATTTGCTTGTTTACTGATTGGCCTGTTTTGATTGTCGTAACTTCCCCCAGCGCCTTCCACTCCACTCCAACGCCATCCAGCAGCTTTTCCATAAAACTTGAATGACTCATTCGTTACCGCCTTTTTTCTCTATCCCTTTGATCGCCTTGTCAAAATCGCTTTCCAGTTGCTGCATTTCCCGAGTGCGGTAGATTTCAAATTCTTTTTCGGCTTTTTCAATGGCTTGCTGCCTTGAAACGCTCCCTTTGTGGGTGAGCACTTCACGACGGTTAGCCTGCAACTGGCGGTCAAGTTCGGCAATCCATTGCACCATCGTCATGGTGTGCTCTTCCAGGGCTTGCAGCTCGGCGAAGTCGAAGAATTGCGAAACAAGCAGGTTCAGTACGGTCAGCTCTTTTTCGCTCAAATAGTTTTTGGCAATACTCACATCCGTTTTGGTGATGTAGTCACCCTTGAAATTTGTCATGCCAACCAGCGGTTTACCGCTATCGACGCGCCCGTAAACAACTTCGGCAGCGGTGTGTTTGTGGGCGGCGTAGTGCAGCTTGTTTTGTACCGTGGCAAAAAACTCCCGCGTCATGCTGGATTTTGGGTCGTAATCAATGGCTGTGGCGTAAATGTCCGTCACTTGCTGATAAAGATTACGCTCGCTTGAGCGAATATCGCGTATGCGTTGCAACAGCTCCCGAAAATACCGCCCACCGCCATTTTTCAGGCGTTCGTCATCTAGGGTAAATCCCTTGCGGATATATTCATTGAGGCGTTGGGTTGCCCATTGGCGAAATTGTGTGCCACGCAGCGATTTGACACGGTAGCCGACCGAGATGATCACATCAAGGTTGAAATAATCCACCTGATAGGTTTTTTCGTCAGCCGCAGTTGTTGCAAAATTCGCAACAACTGAATCTCGCTGTAATTCACCCTCATCAAACACATTTTTAATATGGCGGGAAATGGTGGATTTGTCCCGGTCAAACAGCGCGGCCATCTGGTCAAGCGACAACCACGCTGTTTCTTCGTCAAAGTGCGTGCTGACGGATATTTTCCCGTCGATTGTCGTGAATAGTATTTGTTGCTTCTTTTTATCATTCATGGCTACAGTTCCTCCGTCTTGAATTCGCTATAGCCTTCATAGTAATAGCTCACATCAATACCCTTGATATACAAGGCACGGTCGTCAATTTGGTCGGTCAGGGCTTGTTTGAGCAGGAATTTGATTTCCAGGTCTTTTACCGGGCTGCGCTGCATGGCGGAGAGGTAGTCTTCTTTATCCACTTGATTCCAGTCCACCACCTGCCGTGTTTCCTTTTTTAGCATTAAATCCAGCCAGATGCGGGTGGCGCGGCCATTGCCTTCGCGAAAAGGGTGGGCCACATTCATTTCGACATATTTTTCGACAATTTCATCCAACGTGCTTTGCGGCATGGCATCGATGTTTTTTAACGATGATTCCAGATAGATAACCCGCGCAAAAGCGGTGGCACCTTTGGCGATATTCACGTCGCGAATATTTCCGGCAAAATGGTAAATATCTTCAAACAAATAAACGTGGATAAAGGCAAGCCCAGCGAATTTACCCACCTCGACCTTGTTGATATCGCCAGAGTCAAAAAGTTGTTTGGCTTTTTGTTTGCTGATTTTTTCTTCAGCTTTGGCGAGTTCGATTTGGTCAGTGATGTGGAGTTTGTTTTCCAGAATCATGCCGCCTCTCCTTTAATTTCAGCGACGATCGCATCAATAGCTAGACAACGTTAGACATAAAAAAACCCTAAGAGTTTGATTTTCTTAGGGTTTTAATCGTCGTTAGACATTGAAAAAAACATTTATGGTGGAGCTGGCGGGATTTGAACCCGCGTCCGCAAGCCTTTTGTGGCTGGCTCTACATGTTTAGTGGTCTGATTTGGGTCTCGCCCTCTTGATCGCGCAGCCACACGCTATCAAGGTCGCCAGTACCCTACTGTCTTGCGCCACACCAAGGTACCCGGTGTGATGCCAGCCGATGTGAATGACCTTACAGCCTGGACGGTCTGACCTTGCGGTCAAACCACCCTTGCCCAGCCCATCGGCCTGCTGTTGTAAGGCTCACTGGTGTTTAGGCAGCGAGTGCGAAACGTTCGTCGTTTGCAGTTAGTTTTTTTGAATCTGTTTTACGAGCGCATTCAGCTCGACATGCACCGCACCCCGTCCGAACCCACGTCGAAACCAGTACAGCCCCTCGTGTTTGATTCTACGGTGTCAAAACCCATTGGCCGTTGTTTATTGCAACACATCACAGCGATCACATTCCGCCGCCCAGCACCTTGAACAAGGTCACTTGGTTTTGCAAATACGCCAAACGGGTTTGCGTCATGGCTGTCTGGCTGGCCCACAGGGATCGCTCGGCATCCAGCCAGTCCAACTGGCTGGCCGCGCCGTGGGTTAGGCGCAGTCGGGTTAAACGGCTGCGTTCGGTCTCGGCCTGTAGCCATGCGTGCTGTGCCTGCAATTGTTCAACCAGAGTAGCCCTGCCTGCCAGGGCATCGGCCACCTCGCGAAAGGCTGTTTGGATGGATTTCTCGTATTGCGCGACGGCCATGTCACGCGTTGCCTGTGCAGATTGCAGTGTGGCCTGGTTGCGCCCTGCATCCCAGATCGGCAACAGCAATTGCGGGGCCAAAGTCCACCCCCAGGTGCCGCTGCCAAACAATGCGGCCAGGTCGCTGCTGGCTGTGCCTGCACTGGTGGACAGTGAAATCCGGGGCAAGAATGCCGCCCGCGCCGCGCCGATGTTGGCGTTGCTGGCGATCAATTGCTGCTCAGCCTGACGGATGTCGGGGCGGCGCACCAACAGGTCAGACGGCAATCCGGCAGGCAAGTCGGCAAACTGCACTTGCGACAGGGGCGTGTCAAAGGTCGGCCTGGATGCTGCCCCTTGCGGCGACTGCCCCAACAGCAGCACCAGGGCGTTCTCGTCCAACAGACGCTGGCGCTCTTGCTGGACCAGGGCCACGCGGGCGCTTTGCAACAGGGTTTGTGCCAGTTGGCGATCCAGTTCAGAGGCTGCACCGTGGCGCAGTCGCAGATCGGTCAATGCCAGGGACTCTGTGCGTGAGGCCACCGTCTGGCGTGTGAGCGACAGCAGTTCGGTGTCGGCCAGCAGGTTAAGCCACGTCTGGGCTACCGTCGCGATCAGGCTGATCTGGGCGACATGGCGGCCCTCGGTGCTGGCCAGGTATTGGGCTAGGGCTTGGTCCTTGAGACTGGCGACGCGGCCAAAAAAGTCAAACTCATACGATGCGACGGACAGCCCTGCGGCGTAGGCACTGTTGATGCCGCCCCCACTGGTCGGGCTGCGTGATCCTGTGACGGCAGCGTTCAGCGTCGGAAACTGATCGGCCCTGCGAATGCCCAGTTGGGCGCGGGCCTGTTCGATAGCCAACACCGCCACGCGCAGGTCACGGTTGTTGGCCAGTGCCACGGTGATGAGCTGCCGCAGGGTGGCATCCGTGAAGTAGTTTTGCCAATCAGGAAGATTGGGCAGATTGGGTAAATTGGGTAGTGCAGCAGCTTTGGGGCCTGTGGTCGGCCAATCTGCTGGCGTGGGGGCGGCAGGGCGTTCATAGTTGGGCATCAGTGAACAGGCCGTCAGGTTTGCCATGCAGGCCAACACGGTAGCCCGAATTGGCCATGTAAATAACGGTGTCAAAGACTTATTCATCGGATTGCACTCCCATGTGTTGGGCTTGGGCCGCGTGGATTTGAAGTTGGCGCGCACTGTCCCTGAACAAGCTGCGAACGACCACAAAAAAGATGGGAACAAACACCACGGCCAGTGTGGTGCCGGTCAATATGCCGCCGATCACGCCCGTGCCGATGGCCCGCTGGCTGGCTGATCCTGCCCCGCTGGCAACGGCCAGTGGCAACACGCCCAGGGTAAACGCCATCGAGGTCATCACGATCGGCCTGAAACGCAGGTGGGCGGCCTCCAGTGCAGCAGCCACGACGCTCTTGCCCTGGGCTTGCAGGTCTTTGGCAAACTCGATGATCAAAATGGCGTTTTTGGCCGACAGGCCGATGATGGTGATCAGCCCCACTTGGAAATAAACGTCATTGGCATAGCCGCGCAGCAGCGTCGCCAGCAATACCCCCAGCACACCCAGCGGCACCACCAGCACCACCGACAGCGGGATGGTCCAGCTCTCATACAGCGCAGCCAGGCACAAAAACACCGACAAAATGGCAAAGCCGTACAGCACGATGGCCTGGGCACCGGCCAGTTTTTCTTCTCGGGACTGACCTGTCCACTCATAACCCAGGCCCTGCGGCAATTGGGCGGCCAGTTGCTCCATCTCCAGCATGGCCGCGCCAGTGCTATAGCCCGGGGCCGCACTGCCGCTGATCCGCATGGACGGATAGCCGTTGTAACGCACCGTCTGCATGGCACCCGTCACCCAGCGGGTGGTGGCAAAGGCCGACAACGGCACGGTCTGGCCTTTGTTATTGGGAACGGACAGGCGCAACAGGTCATCAGGCTGCATCCGCGCCGGTGCGTCGGCCTGAACCACCACGCGCTGCAAGCGTCCGGCATTGGGAAAGTCATTGACATAGCTGGAGCCTAGAGCCGTAGAGATGACCGCATTGATGGCATCAAAGCCAATGCCCAGCGCGCTGGCCTTGTCGCGGTCAATATCGACTTGCAATTGGGCCGCGTCTTCCAGCCCGTCCGGGCGCACCTGGGTGACCACTTTGCTTTTGGATGCCATGCCCAGCAACTGGCCCCGTGCGGCCAACAGGGCTTCGTGGCCCAGACTGGCGCGGTCTTGCAGCCGCAGGTTAAAGCCGGACGACGATCCCAGCTCGGGGATAGGCGGCGGACTGAGCGGAAAGATAAAGGCATCGCGAATACCCATCAATGCGCCAAAAGCGCGGCCTGCCAGTGCTTGCGCGCTGCTGCCTGGACTGGTGCGCAGCGCCCAGTCCTTGAGCGTGACAAAAGCAAACGCGGCGTTTTGCCCCTGGCCCGAAAAGCTGAACCCCAACACACTGACCATGCTTTGAACCTCGGGCTGATGCAGCATAAAGCCCTCGACCTGCTGCATCACACCTAGGGTGCGTTCTTGCGTGGCCCCGGGCGGCAGTTGTACGTTGACCAGCATCGTTCCCTGGTCTTCGTTAGGCAAAAACGATGTCGGCAGACTGCGATAGACCAGAGCCACCGCCGCCACGATGGCCGCATAGATGACCAGATAACGCGCCGCATGAGGCAGCAATCGGGCCACACCGCCCTCGTAGCTTTTGGCGGTGCTGGCAAACCCCCTGTTAAACCAGCCAAAAAAACCGCTCTTGGCGTGGTGGTGGCCGGCCTGAACTGGCTGCAACAAAGTGGCGCACAGAGCCGGTGTGAGGGACAGTGCCAAAAACGCCGAGAAGGTGATCGAAACGCCCATCACGGCGGCAAACTGGCGGTAAATGTTGCCCACCGAGCCGCTAAAGAAGGCCAGAGGCACAAACACCGAGATCAGCACCACGGTCACGCCGATGATGGCCCCCGAAATCTGGCCCATCGCCTTGCGGGTGGCCAACAGCGGGGACAGGCCCTCGTGGCTCATGATGCGCTCGACGTTTTCAACCACCACGATGGCATCATCGACCACGATCCCGATGACCAGCACCATCGCAAACATGGTCAGCACGTTGATCGAAAAGCCCAGAGCCAACAACACGCTAAAGGTGCCCAGCAAGGCCACCGGCACCACGATGGTGGGGATGATGGTGTAGCGCCAGTCCTGCAAAAACAAAAACATCACCAAAAAGACCAGCACCACGGCCTCAAACAGGGTGACGGCCACTTCGCGGATCGAAATCTGGATAAACCGTGAACTGTCATAGGGAATGGACCACGTCATGCCATTGGGGAAGAAATGCTCCAGTTCGTCCATCTTGGCGCGTACCGCATCTGCGGTGGCCAGGGCATTGCCCGACGGAGACAGTTGTACCCCCATGCCTATGGCGGGTTTGCCGTTGAGCCGCGCCGAGGTGGCATAGACCTGGGCACCCAGCTCAATGCGGGCCACGTCTCTCAGACGCACCGCAGAGCCGTCGGTGTTGGCCCGCAGCACCACATTGCCAAACTGCGCCACGCTGCTGAGTTGGCCGCCGACCACCACCGTGGCGGTAATGCCCTGGCCCGCGACGTTGGGCAGACTGCCGATCTCGCCGGCAGACACTTGGGCGTTCTGGGCACGAATGGCGGCGGTCACATCAGCCGCCGACAGGCCATAGCCCAGCAGTTTGGCGGGGTCAAACCAGATGCGCATGGCGCGTTCGGTGCCAAACAACTGGGCCTGCCCCACGCCCGGCAAGCGTTGCAACTCGGGCAGCACACTGCGCGAGGCAAAGTCACCCAGGGCAATGGGGTTCCAGGCGGGGTCGTCCGACGACAAAATGGTGAACAGCAAAAAGTTGCTGCGTGACTTTTCAACCCTTACGCCCTGCTGCGTGACGGCCTGCGGCAATCGCGGCGTGGCGCGGGACAAACGGTTTTGCACGTCCACCTGCGCTAGGTCGGGGTTGGTTCCGGTCTGAAATGTCAGGGTAATCTGGCCGGTGCCGTTGGCCTGCGCCACAGACTCGACGTAGATCAACCCGGGAGAGCCGTTCATCTCTTGCTCGATGACCGAGATCACGCTGTCTTCCAGCGTTTGGGCCGATGCCCCGGGATAGGCCGCAGAGACCACGATGGACGGCGGTGCCACGGGCGGGTATTGCGCGATGGGCAGTTGGGTGAGCGACACCGCGCCCATCACCATGATGAACAGGGCGATCACCCAGGCAAAGATGGGGCGGTCGATAAAAAATTGAGCCATGACGTGCGACCTTTAGTGGCTGGGGCCTGATGTTGATGCCGCGCTGGCGGGTTTTGCGGCAGGATCAGCGGAGGATGCAGAGGGTTTGGACTGCCAAGGTTCGGCTTTGACCGGAGCGTTGCCGCGCAGCTTTTGAAAGCCATCGACCATCACCTGTTCACCGGCCTGGAGACCGCCCACGATCACCCATTGGCCGTTTTGCTGACCGCCCACCTTGACGGGACGCGGCGACACCAGTCCGTCGGCGCTGACCACCATGACGCTGTCGCCCTGGGGCGACCGTGTCACGGCCTGTTGCGGCAGGGTGATGGCATCGCTGGCCTGGGACTGCTGCAAACGCACCCGCACAAACAGCCCGGGCAGCAACAGGGCGGCGGGGTTGGGCATCTCGGCGCGCAGAGTGATCTGGCCGCTGGTGGCATCGACCGTCAGGTCAGAGAACAGCAATTTGCCGGTACGGTCGTACTCGGTACCGTCCTCCAGCACCAAATGGACACGGTTGTCGGGGTTGGCCGCCTGGTTGATGGCGCGTTTCAGGCCGCTGTCCAATGCGCGGCGCAGCCGCATGACCTCAGACGCAGACTGGGTGAAATTGACGTACAGGGGGTCGATCTGCTGGATCACGGCCAGTGGCGTGACCTCTCCTTGGCCCACCAATGCGCCCTCGGTGACCAGCGCACGGCCAATGCGCCCTGAAATAGGGGCGGTGACGGTGGCATAGCCTAGGTTGATTTTGGCCGTCTGCACGGCGGCGCGTCCCACAGCCACATCGGCCAGTGCCTGCTTGTGTGCCGCATCTGCCGTTACAAACTCTTGCTGGCTGACGGCCTTGGCCTCTAACAGGGGCTTCAGGCGTTCGGCCTGGGCGCTGGCCTGCGTCAGATTAGCCGAGGCCTTGGCCAATGCGGCCTCTGCGCTGGACAGGGTGGCTTGGTACGGACTGGCATCGATCTGAAACAACGCCTGTCCAGCCCGGACGGTGCTGCCCTCGACAAAAAGCTGTTTTTGCAAAATGCCGGCAGCACGTGCCCTGACCTGTGCGGTGCGGGCGGCCTCCAGTCGGCCGGGCAGCTCGGTCACCAGCCCCACCGTGCCTGGGTGAACCGTGATCACGCCGACGGTAGCGGGGGGCATACCGCCACCGGGTGGCGCGGCCTGTGGTGTATTGCCCTGACCGCAGCCCGTCATACCGATGCAAATTGCCAACACCCACCCTGCCGGTGGCGTGAACGTGGACAAAATGGTGTGCTGCGGGCGGGGGGGCAAGGTCGAATTCATAAGTGGGTCCGAATAAAAAAGTGGGGGTGAAGATGCGTCGGTCGGGTGAGTGTGCGTGTGCGTGTGGTGGATGTGTTTGGGTTTGAGGCCGAAATGGTGGTGACGGTGTGATCACTCAGGCGCTCGCTGTCACCTTGTGCGTCGTCGCGCGTGTAGTTGTTGCAAACGCTTGTGCAGCAAGCTCACGCTTGCTTTGCAGCAGCAATTCGATTTCGGATGGTGTCAAGCGTCTCGGTGCGGGCGAGATACCGAGCTTCTGATTCAGTAAGCGTGTCGAGGGCGTGAGCGAATCGTCCCATCCACCAATTTTCAAGTTCTGTTCCATGTTTTGTTCTCAATTCGTGCAAGCGCTCTGGCGACAGTGCCAGTTTGGCGGAATGGGGTTTACCGGTCAAGGATACCGCAGCCAGTACTTTGCCGCCCTTGGCTTCGATATAGCCTTTCATGTTCGCCAGCGTACCACCCATGCCAACAAAATCATCCACCAGAACGTATTCGCAACCTTGTTGAACGGCCCCCTCAAATTCCGCCTGACGCGCCAGCCTGGAAAATCCGTCAGCCCCAGTGTGTCCAACCACATTGATCTGCACCACCCCCGCGTCATGCGACCAGCCCACGGCTTTACTGATCTCTACGGCGAATACTTCAGGTATTGCGTTGATGCCTTCACTTTCGTAAGCATGGGCACTGACCAAGGCAGGGTTGTGCCCGCGCAGCATATCGACGAGTCGCTGGTTTTGCTGCTCACTCATCGTGTCATTCACCAACGCTGTCGCTGATGGGCCATGACCAGCCTTTGCCGCTTTGTAAGCCGGATGCTGTTTCACTGTTGACTCGCTGGCATGAATCAGCACATCGGGGAAGTCCCCCCAAGGTGTGCGCGGTGGTTGGATCATGTGCAATAACCGCAACGTCCTGATGCCAAAGGGTCGTCAATGCGGATGCCCGTCAGCCACAGGCGGCACGGCGCAATGTCTGCATGATCGACCGGTAGCCGCCGTCGGCATCCGGCGCACCAAACACCGCGCTGCCCACCACGCAGGTGTCGGCTCCGGCGGCTTGAATGGCGCATACATCTTGGCCAAGACGGGCAAAGTCAGCCAACAAGATGGACGGGGCCAGTCGCAGGGGGAGCAAAGTTTGCAAAGTGGGCATGGGTGATGGCAGTGGGACAGGGTTGATTTTCGCCGGGTACGGACGGGTAAAGAGATGTAAACCCTTGAACGGCGGGGGCAATGGCTTATGGTATCTGCGGTGCGAGGTGCAGAAAGCAATTGGCCCAATAGCCCGCATAAAGCGAAGCGAAATGCGGGAGTTTGGTCACAGCAATATGCCGTGGCCCACCACTACCCGTATTGCGCTGCGCTTTATACGGGCTACTCGCTACCTCAGCCGTGGGCCATGTCACCCACAGTTTCCCACCCTAGGCAGGCCAGCCAGACGGTCTTGGGTATGGGCCTAGAACCCGACAAATAGTAGTTGAGCATCCGTCGGGAAACGCCGATGGCATCGGCGGCGTGTGCTTGAGTTAAACCATGTCGGGCCATCCAGTTCAGCACCCGCTCAGGGCCGATGCCGCCCGCTTGCTCTGTGGCCATGTTGCGCAGGTTGTCAGCAGCCATTTCTAGCTCATCGTCAATCCACACGACATAACCGCCGAGCGCGTCAAGATGCGCCAAAGCGAAAAGTGCGGGGTCGGACAAAGCAGACAGCGCGGGATGGCTATTGACAACGCCTGACAGGTCAACTGGCAGAGTAGCCCCGTCAGCAAAAGTCAGCGTCAGGCCATACGGTGCGCATACCGTCAGCGCTGCGATGGTGTGGTGTGGGTCGTGAATCATGGGTTGCATTCCTTGAACACTCGGGCAGCCAATGCGCGATGGGCATCAATCCAAACCAAAGCGTCGGCAATGTCCGATTCGCGCAGTGTGTGGCTGATCACCGCCAGCGTTGCCAGATCAACTGACGCATCACGACGGTCGCCCATCACCACATGCACATGGGGCGGCAAATGGTCTGGCACATTGACCCGTATGGTCATATTGGGCAGACGGTGAATGGTTGGCATGGGCGAAGTGTAGTGCAATGGTTGCACAAACAGCCCGTAGCCCGCATAAAGCGAAGCGGAATGCGGGAGTTTGGTCACAGCAATATACCGTGGCACGAACTGCACCCGGGTGACCACGGGTCAGCCAGATCAGCACGTCGGTATCCATCAACAAGGTGTACCCTAAAGCAGCTTGACCCGTGAGGCAGTTGATGCAACCGCGACGACGATGAATGTGCCGAACGGTTTTAAATCGCCGCCAATCGTTGCACCATGTCTGGAAACTGCGCCACCATTCGGATCAACAAAGCGGCCTGTGCGTTGGGTTTTGCGCGTCCTTGCTCCCAATTTTCGAGCGTACGCGGGTTGGTACGCAGATAGTGTGCAAACACAGGGCGCGACAAGCGCAATTGTTCGCGCACATTGAGAACGTCTTGGGGCAAGAGTACTGGCGATGGCTTGCTTTCGACCTTAAAAGTGCGAAGCGTAAGCTTGCCTTCGCGCTCAGATTTCAATGCATCAAAACCTTCGGTCAATTCAGCAAAAATATCACGTTTAGCAGTCATCATTTTCTCCGTCTATGGACTGGCGGTTTTTCAACTCGTTTTTCAATCGCTGTTTGAGTACCTTGCGCTGCGTTGCGGTCAAATCATCAGCTTGGTCTTTGTCATAGACCGTAAAGAGCCAAAACTGATCACCGCCTGACCACCAGTAATAAATGACCCTCAGGCCATCGCGCTTGCCTTTGCCACGACGCGGGTCCACTTGGCGCAGTTTGCGTAACCCGCCAGTTCCCACGATGATGTCACCGGCAGTCGGGTTATCCATCAGCGCGTGCTGCAACAGACAAAAGGCTTCGTCGTCCATGTAGTCCCCACGAATTCGTTCGAAAGGTGGCAGTTCAACAAAAGTAGCTTCCATGCAGAATTGTACGTTAGTTGCGTACTATCTGGGGTTTCGCTTTGGATATATGACCGTCAGCGGAGTCCGATAGAGCGTTGGGTCAGACTGGATGAGTGTTTGGCTACTTCAATTAAATAACGCAATGCTTCATTGACAGATTCGGCACTTTGGAACGTGGCCATAACATCAGGTTCCAATCGAACAGTGTCACAAAAGCGTTTACGTCCACCCCCTAGTTTTCTGACCTGTAAGCTTTGCAAATCGTATTCAGGACGTAATTCATCTATCGTATCATTTATCGTATCATTTTTGTTCATATGCTTTTCTCTCAGATTTTATTGCCTCTCTTGCACTAATTATCCGAATCACATTATCGCGTTCCATATATGAAACAAACAACAATCTGCCTTGAATTGATTGGCCCAGTAATATAAAGCGATGTTCACTGCAAGAATGGTCTGGGTCATAGAAATCTACCTACAAAGGGTCATCAAAAACCGTTTTTGCTTCTTCAAAAGAAACACCATGCTTGGACAGATTGGCTGCTGCCTTATGATTATCCCATTCATATTCCATCGAAGACTCATCAAAAATGATGTTACGGATTACGCTTTATCGTGGCTATAAAATATTAAAACCAGCAAGTAGCCCGTATGGTGCAAAGCAGAATACGGGTACTGTTCATCTGTGTCGGGGCGACACGAGCGCAACCGTTCAGACCCCGTCATTCCTGCATTCCCGTGAATGACGATAGGCTGGTTATATTTCACGTTGAACAAAACATCACGGCTGATTCACCCAAAAGCCCGTGCCCGCATCCAGCAGTTTATTGGCAGCCGTAAAGTCAATATAACCCTTGCTGGCAATATAGTCCGTCAATACCGTGCCGCCTTTGGCATCGAGTTGGGGCGAATAAAAATACCATTTTGATTTGGGATTGTCCCAAGCCCACAGCGTGGCAAAGTTAATGATTGACGTATTTATTTGGGGTGGTGCCACGCTTAATAAGTCAGAAAAATAAAGTTATTTAGCATTGAATGCAATAATTTAATTTACCAAA
>CAIJOK010000131.1 GCA_903822205.1 uncultured beta proteobacterium
AACTCAATCCCGTGCCTGGTAGCGTCAAAAAATTGATTGTTTGACATGCCATAACGAGCAAATCTGTCGGTCAAAATACCAGTACACGATAAGTCGTTGATTTGTATAGTTGTTTTTTGTGCGATGTTAAAGACCGGTTAAGACAAAAATGGAAGATGTCTTCAATTGAGGAATTCGAAAAAAAGTAAGCCAAAAAACAAGCGAAGGGTATGCATGGCAAAGTTCAAAGCTGTGGTTGGCTTGGAGGCTTTGCGTGGTGCACGGGGGCCACTTGAGGCTATTCCACCGTCACTGATTTGGCCAGGTTGCGAGGTTTATCCACATCCGTGCCTCGTGCTACGGCAGTGTGGTAGGCCAGCAGTTGCAGAGGCACCACGTGCAGCATGGGTGACAGCACACCGTAATGCTCTGGCATTCGAATCACATGCAGGCCATCATCGCTCTCAATACGAGAGTCAGCATCAGCCAAAACATACAGCACACCGCCACGGGCGCGAACCTCGTGCATATTGCTTTTCAGCTTTTCAAGCAGGGCATCGTTAGGGGCCACAGTGACCACAGGCATCGCACTGGTTACCAGCGCCAGGGGACCATGTTTAAGCTCGCCAGCGGGGTAGGCCTCAGCATGGATGTAGCTGATTTCTTTGAGCTTTAGGGCACCCTCCAAGGCAATGGGGTAATGCGGGCCTCGGCCCAAAAACAAGGCATTTTCTTTGGCCGCAAAGTCTTGCGCCCAGGCGATCACCAAAGGCTCAAGGGCCAGCACCCCCTGCAAAGCTGTTGGCAAATGGCGCAGAGCCATGAGGTGACGGGCTTCTTGTTCACGGGACAGCAAAGCACGCGATTGCGCCAGCACCAGCGTCAATAAGAACAACCCTGCCAATTGGGCGGTAAAGGCCTTGGTGGATGCCACGCCGATCTCAACGCCTGCGCGGGTGATAAAAGACAGTTCACATTCGCGCACCATGGCGCTGGTGGCCACGTTGCAGATGGTCAGGGTGTGCGTCATGCCCAAACTTTGAGCGTGACGCAAGGCAGCCAGCGTGTCGGCGGTCTCACCGCTTTGGGTGATGGTGACCACCAAGGTGCGGGGGTTGGACACCGAGTCGCGATAACGGTATTCACTGGCAACCTCAACCGATGTGGGTATTTTGGCGATGCTCTCCAGCCAGTATTTGGCCGTACACCCACTGTAATAACTGGTGCCACAGGCCAAAATGAGCACGGTGTCAATGCAGGCAAAGACATCTGCGGCTGACACTTTGATACCCTCAAACAAAGTGGGCGTGATGCTGTCCAGCCCTTGCAGAGTGTCGGCAATGGCGCGTGGCTGCTCAAAAATCTCTTTTTGCATGTAGTGGCGATACGGCCCCAACTCTGCTGCGCCGCTGTGGGCATGAACGGTCTGGACAGGGCGCATGGCGGGTGTCAGGGCTGCGCCTGCACGGTTGATCAGCCTGTATTGGTCAGACTGTAGGCAGGCCACGTCGCCCTCTTCAAGATAGACGATCTGATCGGTGACACCAACCAGCGCCATGGCATCGCTGGCCAGGTAATGGGACTGCCCGTCTGCCCCAATGCCCAAAACCAAAGGTGACCCCGCCCGTGCACCGATCAGGCGATCAGGCCAGTCGTGGCAAAACACCGCTATGGCGTAGGCACCACGCAAGGCCGCCAAGGCAGATGTGACGGCCACCAGCAAGTCACCGTTATAGCGGCTGTCGATCAGGTGAGCGATGACTTCGGTGTCGGTCTGGCTTTGAAACACATAGCCCTTGGCTTGCAGGGCCGATCGCAATTCATCGTGGTTTTCAATGATGCCGTTATGAACCAGCGCAATGCGCCCAGGTCGAGCGTCTGCATCACCACCTGGGCCGTGGCTGAAGTGTGGATGGGCGTTATGCACAGCCGGTGCGCCGTGTGTGGCCCAGCGGGTGTGGGCGATGCCGGTGTTGCCCTCAAAGTGGGTGCTGCTGATTTGGGCCTGCAACTCAGCCACGCGAGAGGTACTGCGGGTGCGACGCAGCCCGCCGTGGGCATAGACCGCAACGCCGCAAGAGTCATAGCCTCGGTACTCAAGCCTGGACAGACCTTGCACCAGAATGGGAACGATGTTTTGGGTAGAAACTGCACCAACAATGCCACACATCAAATGTCTCCTTGGAGATGATTGGAAGAGATCAACGGCTCAATGGCTCAACGGCTCAATGTTTCGATAACGAGGCCGTGACGCGCAACAAAACAGTCACCAGATGGGTGACGTTAAAGGGTTTGCCAACATGGTCATTCATGCCGGCATTCAGACAGTCCTGACGGTCTGAATCCATGGCGTTGGCGGTCATGGCCACGATAGGCAGAGCGTTGGCATCCTGGGTTTGACGAATGATACGGGTGGCGGTTAGACCATCCATCACCGGCATCTGCATGTCCATCAGCACCACGTCAAAAGGAACTTGGGCCGCTGCGATCATATCCAGGGCATTTTGGCCGTCGTTAGCCAGTTCAACCTGAGCACCCTCGCCGGACAAAAGCTCACTGGCGATCTGCTGGTTCACAAAGTTGTCTTCAACCACCAAAATGCGCATGCCAGATAAGGTGGGATGTACCGTATCACCCGTCACGTGTGCGTCAAACTGAACCAAGGGTACTGGGGCAATGACAGGTAGGTCCAAACTGAAATAAAAGCGGCTGCCCTTTCCAAGGACACTGTGAAGTTCGAGCTTGCTGCCCATCAAGGCGACCAGCCGCTGGCTGATCGCCAGTCCCAGTCCCGTGCCGCCAAAGCGCCGTGTTGTCGAGGCTTCAGCTTGAATAAATCCAGAAAAAATGCGATCTTGACTTTCGGGCGCAATACCGATGCCGGTATCTTGTACAGCAAATGTGAGCGTGGCCAGATCAGCGCCTGTGCTGTGGCTTTCAACAGAAAGTGTGACCTGACCGTGGGGAGTGAACTTGACGGCGTTGCCGCACAGGTTGATCAACACCTGTTTGAGTCGCAGCGCGTCACATAAAACCTGCACGGGCATTTGAGGGTCCAAATCCACCATCAGGGTGACAGGCTTGACACCAATATAGGCGCTGGCGATGACTTGGATGTCGGAGAACAACTGGGACAAATTGACAGGCTGAGGGTCAAGGGTCATTTTGCCGGCCTCGGCCTTGGACAAATCGAGAATGTCATTTAACAGGAGCAGCAGGGACTGTGCGGCTCCTTCGCTTTTGGCGACGTAATCGGCCTGTTTGGCTGTCAGGTCGGTGCGGCCCAGCAGTGTGAGCATGCCCATAATGGCGTTCATGGGGGTGCGAATCTCGTGGCTCATGTTGGCCAAAAACTGGCTTTTGGATCGCGATGCAGCCTGGGCGGCCTCGGTGGCCTGCATCAGCTCAGTGATGTCAGTGCGAAAACCCACAATGTGCCCGTCGGGCATTTTTCGTTCAACGATTCTGATGCTGCGCCCGTCATCCAGCTTTTGCACCATGGTGATGTTGCTTTGGCGGTGGACGTTTAAGCGCTCGGTTACCCATTCTTCAATGCGACCGATGGCCTCCGCAAATTGGCCGCGCTGCGCACCCGTGCGAATGATGTCTTCAAACCGCGCTCCAATCTGTATCAAGTCAGAGGACACGCTGTAAAGCTGGCGGTATTTGTCATTGCACATCACCAGCCGGTCATCGGGGTCAAATAAAACAAAGGCCTCGTCGATGGTGTCAATGGCACCGCGCAGCAACAAGGCATTGCGTTGTACCAAAGCCTCCATACGGCGACGATCGCTGATGTCTTCCCACAAATAGAAACGGCCAAAATAGTGATCGGATTCGTCACGAATCTGGGTGACATAACGGCGGATGGTGCGGTTGTCCGTGAAGGCTATTTCGTCTTCAAGAACAGCACGGTTGTCTATGTCTTGCAGACCTGCACACGAGGCCTCAAACGCCGGAGCATCCATCAGCATTGGCAGGCAGTGGGGGAGGATGTCCTTGTTTTTAAGCGCACCACTTTGCATCTGATCGGCCAGATGTCCAATGCCCCAAATCTCGCAAAAACGCGTGTTGAAATACAAAATGCGATCGTCACGGTGATCCACCACCAAAAAGCCAAGCGGCGAAGAGTTGGACATCATCTGCAACAGCGAACGGTTCCAGCGTAGCGTTTGCTCCGCCTGTTTGCTCTCGGTGATGTTGATGCGGATCGCGATAAATTTGGCGATCAGGCCGTCGTCACCCACAAACGGCGCGATGAAGGTGTCCATCCAAATCAAGGTACCGTCTTTGGCGCGATTACACACCTGGCCGCGCCACGGCATACCCGTGTTGATGGTGCGCCACATGCCGGCCCAAAATTCGGGTGGGTGAACGCCTGAACGCAAGAGCCTGTGGTTTTGTCCCAAAAGTTCTGCACGGCTGTAACCGCTGGTATCGCAAAAGGCTTCGTTCACTTTGGTGATCTTGCCTTGGCGGTCTGTCTCAGAGATCGTCGCGTGAATGTTCAGGGCACTTAACAAGGACTCGTTGTCGCGCAGGGCGGCCTCAAGCTGCGCCTGGTTGTTGTGCTGATCGGTAACATCAGACTCGATGGCCATAAACCCTGTGTGGACACCATCATCATCAAACAAAGGCTGAATCTCAATGGCCAGCCAATACACGCGACCTCCCTGGCCCTTGCCGCGATTGAGTAATTCGCAGGTGAAGGTTTCGCGCCTATCCAGGGCCGCGTGCAGCCGGTCCAGGGTATTGCGGTCGGTCTCGGGTATCTGCAAAATTTTGGGCGACCTCCCCACCACTTCGTTAAACCGATAGCCTGTAATGCGTTCAAACCCGTCGTTCACCCAAGTGATCAAACCATCAACCCCCGTAATGACGACAGCGTTGGATGTATTGCGGGCCACCAATGCCAGGCGGTTCAAATCCTGCGTCATGTGCTTGGCCAGGGCATCGGCGCGTTGCCGGCCAGTTGCCTGTAGCCACATCAAGACAGACAGTAAGACGGTGATCAGTGTGCCCACCACCAGTACCATCCTGGGCATCAGGTAGTCGTCTCTGGACTCAAAAATGGCCGAGCTGCGCGTCTGCAAAATCAGGTTTCGGCCCACCAGTTTGAGGGGTAAATTGCCCTGAAAATACCGACCGACAGGCAACTTGTTGTCGTAATAGGCTGTTGCGTCAAGGGCCGGTGTGAGGGCATCTTGAAGGCGGACAGACAGCACCTGGTCGGTCAATTGACGGATACCGTCCAACAATTCTGACAGTACGACGGGCGCAAACAACACGGCGGCCAGGGCATCTCTGCGGTCACTGGCGGTCATCAGCGGCAAGCCGGTCTTGTAAACGGGCAAAAAAATCAGCACCCCAGGAACGTTCTGGCGATCCAACCACAAGGAAACGGGAACCGTCATGGTGGCCAAGCCCGTGTCAATGGCCTGCAAAATGGCATCGCGGCGGTGTACCTCAGACCCCACGTCCAGACCTTGTAGTCCGGGGTGTGCGGCAGCAGGGTCCATCCACTTGACCGGATACAGGTCATCGTGGGTGTTGTCGCCCAAGTCAATGACCTGAAAGTTGGGCTGACCACCACTGCGCATACCACTGACAAACATCGGCAAATCGGTCCGGTGAACGCGTTCCAGTAGTCCCACGCCACGCATACCGCCCAGCTTTTGGGTCAAGCGAAACGATGCCACAAGGCTGGGCATCCGGCTGCGCTCGGCTTCCGAGCTGGTCACATACAGGCCACGAACCGTGTCCAGTGCATGCACAGGGTGCATCAGTCGGCGATCAATTTCACCGGTCAAACGTTGGGAAAGTTGCTGGCAAAGCTCCACGGTCAGTGCATCAACACGGTGCTCAAGCCAAAGTGCCCCGGCCATGGACAAAGCCGTGCCAAGCACCAAAATGCCGAGGGACAATTTCAGCCCGGGGTCGTAAAGGTATTTAAGCCAGGATTTCATGCCGGTGTTTTGCAATTGGCAGGTGTTTCAAGTAGGCTAACCTGGTGGGGGTGTTACAAATTGATGACACCAGCAAACAAGTGACAAGTGACACCTGTTTGTCTTGAATGTCGTCACTTGTCTTGGCCGAAACAAAGTCTGCCAGCGTAGCGTCCAAAATGGATCGAGAAAACACAAAATGCCCATGTAACCCATTGATTCGTATAAAACCGCTTGCCATACACATCACAACAACGCTCAACACAAACCAACTGAACCCCATTTTCGATGGTAGAAGCGATGGTAGAAGCGATGGTAGAAGCGATGGTAAAACGAAAACACTTGGATTCGTTCTCATCGGGCTAAAAAATCGTAACGACTCAGCCCACCTCAGGGTGGCCTGTAACCGTTTAGCCCCCCCTGCAATGCCCAATCAAAATAGGAGCATAGGGGGGCTGAATCGTTACGTTTAAGCCGACAAACGGATCCGCATACCGCTCGCACTGGGCTGTGACCCGCCCAACATATCCAGGGATTTCAGGTTGTAGGTCAATGTTTGAGCAGGTGGGGTTACCGACGGGGGTGGGGTTGCGGTCTGCGACACGCCATGCGAACTGCCACCTTGGCGCATCTGCGAGATCGAGGATTTCATGCTGCTGACAAAATCTTGCTTGGACACGCTGCCGGTGCTGTTGGCATCAAGTTTGCTGAACACAGCATCAGCGCCCATGGCCTTGAATGACGCGGGCATTTTGAGACTTTGAAACGCTTGTTCAAACTGGGACTTGGAGATCGTGCCAGAGCCACTGGTGTCGATCTTGGCAAACACATGCGCCATTTTTTGTGCGGGTGGCATTCGCATGCTGGCACCTGACATAGCCTGTGCTGTACCAGAACCTGCTGCGCCGCTGATCGCCATACTCATCATGCTGTCTCCTAAAAATTGGGGGTAAAGTGCAGTTACAGTGACTAGGACTGTGCCGCAAGCGTACCCATACCTTGGGCGGTCAATAGCCAGATCAACCACCTCATACCCCCTTATTTGATCGCATTGAGACCTACTTTTATGACAGATACCCTTCTCATCCTCGCACTTGTTTTAGTGATTTTGCTTGTCTTGGTATCCGTGCTATTGGTGATATTGGTGATATTGCTGCGTCGTTCGCATCCAATAGACCCAGCCGTTATCACGACGCGGCTGGATGTATTTGAAAAAATTTTGGAACGTACCGAGCTTGCAATCCGTGATGAATCAGGCCGCAGCCGACAGGAGCAAGGCAAGTTTGCCAGAGACCAACGTCAGGAGCTAACCGACGCTTTCAAGACATCAAGTGAGTCGTTCTTGCGCAGTCACGCGGACTTTGCTGCCATGCAGCGGGCACAGCTTGACACTTTTTCATCCCAGCTTGCCACGTTCACACACACAAGTGAGGGGCAGCTTCACGGGATACGCACCGAGTCAGCGCTGACCGCTAAGCAATTGCGCGAAGAAGTGGTAACCACCCTCAAAGCCCTGTCTGAGACCAGTACAAAAACCATGAGCGAGTTAGCCGGTGTGCAAAAAAATCAGCTTGATGCCATGTCGGCAGCGATGGTCAAACTGGCCGATTTGAACGAGAAAAAACTTGAAGAAGTTCGTGTAACGGTTGAGGGCAAATTGCAAAGCATGCAATCTGACAACGCCAAACAGCTTGAGCAAATGCGTCAGACAGTGGATGAAAAGCTTCAGGGCACGCTTGAAAAACGCCTGGGCGAATCTTTCAAACAAGTCAGTGAACGGCTTGAGTTGGTACACAAGGGGCTTGGCGAAATGCACTCGCTGGCAACCGGCGTGGGTGACCTTAAAAAGGTTCTGACCAATGTGAAAACGCGCGGCATCTGGGGCGAGGTACAACTGGGTGTGTTGCTGGAACAAGTTCTCAACCCCGACCAGTATGCCGCTAACGTGGCCACCCAAGGTGGTGCTGAACGCGTTGAATACGCGGTCAAGATGCCTGGTGGCAGCCCTGACAAGGACGATGTTGTTTGGCTGCCCATAGATGCCAAGTTTCCGGTGGAAGACTACCAGCGTTTGATCGATGCTCAGGAACGCGGTGACAGTGAGGGTGCAGAAGTGGCCGGCAAACAATTGGAAAGTCGCGTCAAGGCTTGCGCCGCAGACATCTCTGCCAAATACTTAAGCCCACCCAAAACAACTGACTTTGGCATTTTGTTCATGCCGATCGAGGGCCTATTTGCCGAAGTCATCCGCCGCACGGGATTGATGGAGGCCATCCAGCGGGACAGCCGCGTCGTGATCGCCGGCCCCACCACGCTTTGGTCGATTTTGAATAGCCTGCAGATGGGTTTTCGCACCCTGGCCATTCAAAAACGCTCCAGCGAAGTTTGGAACCTGTTAGCAGCCGTCAAAACCGAGTGGACCAAGTATGGTGACGTGCTGGACATGGTGCAAAAAAAACTGCACGCTGCGTCAGAGACACTCGAAAAGGCCAAAGCAAGATCTCGCGCCATTGGCCGCAAACTGCGAGATGTTCAAGCGCTGCCTGTGGCTGAAGCCTCAACCCTCCTGCCGCTTGCATCACCAGAAGACGGAAATTCAGACGAGGAAGATGAGCGTAATGACTAACCACTAGCCCCTAACCACTAACCATGCGTCATGCCGCCAACGACAGGATGTTTATCATTCCCAAGCTTTTGCGTGGGAACACGACCCCTGAACGATTTCACCTAACATTGTGTCCAATGATCGTTTCAAGGCATACGTACACCGCAGGATCGACCCAAACCCAAGTCAACCCATGACTCCGATCGAAAAACAGCCCATTCCAGCATCCTTGCGGGTGCGATTACAGCGCATCAATCTGATGGTGCTGACGACTGCCATGGGTTTGTTGGCAGTGATGGCGCTGGCCACCACCTCTTTGCTATTGTTCCAGACCTGCATTGCAAACAGTCAAAATCGCCTGGCCAGTTTGCAAGAAAACCTGATCGCATCGCTGTCGTTCAACGACGACAAAGTGGCCAACGAAATCCTGAGCAACCTGCGTACGCTGCCTGACGTGTTTTATGCCGAAGTGTTGACCAAAGAAGGGGCATCCTTTGCACACTATCAGCGAAACGACACGGCTAAGCCCGTCATTCCTGATCTCCGGAATGATGGGTATGCCGTTCATGCGAACAGCATTGTTTTTCACCGTGCATTGCGTTTTGACGGTCAGTTGCTTGGCTGGGTCATTCAGGGCATCAGTCTGGATGCCTGGTACCGTCAATTGGGGCTGGAGATATTGATGACTGTGCTGGCGATTCCGCTTGCGCTGTGGCTGGCTATCCAGTTGCAGGCCAGACTGCTCGGTCAAGTCACTGAGCCTTTGGTGCAGCTTGCGCGCACCATGCTGCAAGCGTCTGCGGATGCTTTGGACCAACGGGCAGATGAACATACTGGCATTGATGAGCTTGACGTTCTGGGGCATGGCTTTAATCGCATGGTCGAAGGCTTGGGTGAGCGCGACCGTCGCTTGGCCAACTACACCGAAACATTGGAACAGCAGGTGGAAGAACGCACCGGCGAGTTGCGCCATGCCAAAGAGGTGGCCGAAGAGGCCAGCCGTGCAAAAAGTGAATTTTTGGCCACCATGAGCCACGAAATTCGCACACCCATGAACGGTGTTCTGGGTATGGCTGAACTGTTGCTGACAACGCGACTGAACCCCACTCAACAGCGTTATGTGGATGCCGTTGAAAAGTCTGGCCGTCATTTGTTGCTCATCATCAACGATATTCTCGATTTTTCCAAAATTGAATCGGGTCATATCGAACTGGAAACCATTGCACTTGATTTGAAAGAACTGGTGACAGAAACAGCCGCCATGTTTGTGCAAGCTGCTCATGCGAAAGGCCTGGCGCTGAAAGTCGATGTGCCTGACAACGACCATCTGGCTGTACTTGGCGATCCCCTACGTTTGCGTCAAATTTTGACAAATCTTCTCGGTAACGCCATCAAGTTCACTGAACAAGGTGAAATCAGCCTGCGCTTGGTGTGTTATGCAACCGACTCTCCTCTGCTGTCGTTCAGTCTGACGGTGTCAGACACGGGCGTTGGCATCCCCGCTACAGCAAAGGAGATCATCTTTGAGCATTTTTCTCAAGCTGATGGATCCACATCACGCAAATTTGGTGGCACCGGACTGGGTCTGGCGATTGCACGGCATTTTGCACGTCTGATGGGAGGTGACATCACGGTTGATAGCGAGCAAGGTGTAGGCTCCACATTTCGCGTGGACATGAAACTGCCCCGCACTGAACGTGCCATCAAACCAGACGTGGTGCTGACCTCTCCGCATTTCAGGGGCATTGTTTTGTTGGTTGAAGATAACGAAGTGAACCAAATCATGGCCTTGGCGTTGCTCAACAATTTTGGGATGGAGGCAAAGGCGGTCAGCAGTGGTCAGGAAGCCGTGGCGCTGATGCGATCACATCGTTTTGACTTGGTGTTCATGGATTGCCAAATGCCCGGTATGGATGGTTATGAAGCCACCCGTCAGATTCGCAGACATGAAACCGCCAGCGGTGTCGTTCGTACGCCTGTGATTGCGCTCACGGCCAATGCCATCACCGGTGATCGTGAAAAATGCCTGGCAGCCGGAATGGATGATTATTTGTCCAAGCCCTATTCGGGCGAGCAGCTTTCTGTCGTCTTGTCACGTTGGCTGCCGCAGTTGAATGTACCAACAAAGACAACCCAGGCAACGCAGGCAGCGGAAGCAACACATCCAGTTGAATCTGCGCAAGTTCGCACCGCGTCGTCATCCCCTGTCAATATTGCGGTTCTCAACACCATTTTTGCCATGAACCCAGCGACGAGCCAGGCACTGATTCACCAATTGATAGGGTCTTATCTCAAGAATGCACCTCCCCAATTGCTGCAAATGGATCAGGCATTGGCCCAGGCTGATACCGTCTTGTTGCGTCAGGTGGCCCACAAACTGAAATCGAGTTCATTGACGATAGGTGCTGAACAATTGGGTCGCCTATTTCACCAAATTGAAAGAGATGACCATGGCGCGAATACCCCTATCTGTCGCACCCTTGTTGGTGACGCTCACATTGAATTTGAACGCGTTTATGCTGCGCTTGTGACACTTCAGGAGTCCGCATCAACAAGCGTATCTCCGTGATTCTTGCCGTTCATAACCCAATGATTTTGAACCCAATTTAACTGTGGAGCTACTTCATGAAACTGATCAATACAACACTCTTGCTCACCGCCACATTCTCAGGTTTTGCCCAGGACAAACAACCTGGTTTGGACGATTTCTCACTTGAAGACTTGATGCAAGTTGAAGTCACGACGGTATCCAAAAAACCGCAAAAACTTGCCAATGTTGCGGCGGCGGTCTATGTCATCAGCGCCGAAGACATTCGCATGTCCGGCGCAAACTCTCTCCCTGAAGTTTTGCGCATGGCACCCGGCGTGGATGCGACGCGCATATCTGGCAACCGTTGGGCCGTCACAATTCGTGGGTTTGCCACGCGCTTGTCCAACAAGTTGTTGGTGTTGGTGGATGGTCGCAATGCCTACAGTCCCGCTTTTTCTGGCGTATTTTGGGATGATCTTCAATTTCCCATGGAGGACATTGAGCGAATTGAAGTCATTCGCGGACCTGCTGCCGCAGTTTGGGGTTCCAATGGTGTGAACGGTGCCATCAACATCATCACCAAATCCGCTGCGGCAACCCAGGGCGGACAAGCCCTATTGGGCAGCGGCAACGTCGAGGGAACGTATGGTCGCGTACGCTGGGGAGGCCAAAACGCCGATGGCAGCGTGCTGTACCGTGTTTATGGCTCTAAACAAGATGCCAATAGCCAAACATCATTGCGTGGCGGCGACGGCCTGGATACTTACAACATCGAAGCGGCTGGCTTTCGCATGGATGGTTACCTGACAGGCGGTGCGCGCTGGGATGTCTCGGGTGATTTTCACGCGACACGTTCCAATTTGGGCGTGACATTTGGCCTTCCCAACCTGGTGGTTGAAAATCCTGGCCATGAAAGCCACACAGCTCAAGTGCTGCGCCTACGCTATTCGCAGCCTTTGGCCGATGGAGACAGCCTGCAAGTTCAAGCGGCTTACGCGCACACGGACATCACCATGGGTGTGCTGCTGGCAGACCTGCGAGATACCTATGATGTGGATGCGCAACACCACTTCAGGCTGGGCAAAAACCATGATGTCGTCTGGGGAGGTGGTTATCGTCTGACGGCTGACACCATGCCTGCTTCCACCTTGGCGGTATCTGAGAAAGAACCCTCGCGCCGCACCAACAGCTATGGCATTTTTGGTCAGGATGAAATCACTTTGGCCGATGACTGGCGTTTGACACTGGGATGGCGTTTGGATCACAACGAATTCACCGGCTGGGAGTCTCAGCCCGATGCCAGGCTGTCATGGCATCTTGCCCCTGATCACACCTTGTGGGGAGCAGTCTCCAAAGTCTCACGCGCACCCTCACGCGGTGAGCAGGGGATCACTTTCAATTACATGGAGGGCAGTGCCACGCTTGCACCAGGTCTGACAGTGCCCGTTGTCTCACGCATTACCAACAACGGCGAATACAGCGAACAACTCAAAGCCACACAATTCGGTTTGCGTTCGCAGTGGGCACCCACTTTGACAACCGATGCGGTGTTGTTTTCGCACAGGTACGACAGGGTGGGTGCCATCAATCCCGGCTCTTTGCGTACCGTTCCACATACCGCAGGTTCTTTGATCGACTACCTTGATGTTTACTCGAATTACGTGTGTCTAGGTGAGTTCACACTCAACGGTGCTGAACTGTCTGTCGATTGGCGTCCCATGCCACACTGGAACTTGCGCTTGTCTCAGACATGGCAGAACATTGTTTCCATGGGAACCATGTGGGTGGACGGCAACGGTAATTTTCCACACATGATCACCTCGCTACACGCTTCCTGGACACCCACAGCAGCGCTGGACATCAATTTGTGGCTGCGCCACACAAACGAACGACCAGGCAGTGTGGGCATCCCGGGCGGTATTCGCAATGCCGTGGACAGCGTCGATCTGAGTGCGACCTGGAAATTTCAAAAAAACCTGGAACTTTCACTCATCGGGCAAAACATCAACGATGGGGCTTGCAAAGCCTACACAGGTGTCACCGACCCCAACGTATTTCCCATGTTGCTGCCCACCTGTAGCCCGCCAAGCGTGATGGGCCAAATGCGGTTGAACTTTTAGGACATCACCTTGCGTTGGTATGCCGGCTGGTTCGCCGCTCTGGTCGCCCTGTGGGGTGCGGGTGATAGCCATGCACAAGACACGCCCACAGTGCGTTTGGGTTTTGTGTTGAACTTTGCCCGCTACGTTGAATGGCCCGATGCCACGCTCAAACCTGGCCAGCCCTTGCGCATCTGCCTGGCACCCGGCGATGCTGGCATGGTTGAAAAACTGGGTGAACTGGCCAAACAAACTGTTCAGAATCGACCCGTTCAGGTCAAATCATTGACGCAAGCCTCTGATGCTGACAACTGTGAGATTCTCTATTTGCCAGCGGAAACTCCCACCCCCCTGTCCGCCTGGCTGACAGCCGCTTCAAAAGCGTCTGCCCTTACGGTCAGCGATTTGCCGGATTTTGCTGATACGGGGGGCATGATCGGTTTGGTGTCGGTCAACGGCCGCTACCGTTTTGACATCAATCTGGGCAATGCGCGCCAGGCTCATTTGCGCATCAGCGCCTATTTGTTTAAGTTGGCACGGACAGTCAAATAATTTTTGAAATCGTTTTTGGGACTGACACCCAAGTGTCCCAATCTGCCGATGGTCATCATCACGGCACGGCATGAAGACGAGCGAGAGCGTTTCGGCCATCCACTGCAAGGCGTTTTGTGCCTTAAAAAGCCGGAGCGCTTGATTTTTTAGTCAAACCCATTGATGCCGATGATGACAACCGATTCAGATTGACGGCACGCCTAAGAAAAAAACCGGCCCAAGCGCAAAAAAGAAGCGATGGCAACAACGACCGGGTCACACAGTGGTGACCTGACTTGGGCAGCACAGAGGGCTGGATCAAGCGCACAGGTTCAATGGAGCGGATAAAGGGAATCGAACCCTTGTATGCAGCTTGGGAAGCTGCCGTTCTGCCACTGAACTACACCCGCATGAACCTGTTACAGGGCCGGATGCCTGTATGGCGACATTCTACGAAAAGTCCAAACCCTTACCCTGGCCATAACCGACGGGCACTGACGCTTGACGCTGTTAGCGCCGCCTTTTTTGGGCATCGGCTTCCAGTGCCATTTTGGTACGTTCACGGCGCTTGTCGCGTCGCCTGTCCTCACGCTGCATGGCTTTGCGCTTGGTGTAGCCGCTGCTGTCGGCCCAAGACCACCAAACCACTGCCAGCCCAAACGGCAGCAGCACCACCCACCATGACCAATTGGCTACCGGCCCCATGGCCTGGTATTTCATCGCCAATAAAAGCAGACCCAAACCCAAGAAATACATGAAACCTCCCAAAATGAAAACGCTCTGCCCAGCCACGCCCACCATCCAGCATTCAACCAGCATTCAACCAGCATTCAACCAAGATTCAACCAGGATTCATACAATGGCGACGAAAATTTTCACCAATGTTACAAGGATGATGCTATGAAAAAAATGATGTTGACTGCGATGATCGCAGCGCTGGCTGGCACCCCTGCGTTGGCCAGTCAGGAACTGGCGCAAAAGAAAAACTGCATGGTATGCCACGCCATCGACAAAAAAGTGGTAGGTCCGGCCTATCGGGACGTTGCCAAAAAATACACAGGGCAAGATGTCACCGCCAAGCTAACCATCAAGGTCAGGCAGGGTGGATCTGGTGTGTGGGGCGCAGTGCCCATGCCGGCCAATATGCAGGTAACAGACGCTGAGGCCAAACAATTGGTCACATGGGTTTTGTCGATCAAATAGCCCACACTGGAGATTTTGATGAATGACACCGTAGAAATTGCGCCTGAATTGCTTGTGTTCACAGACAGTGCGGCGGCCAAAGTGGCTGACCTGATCGCCGAAGAAGGCAACCCCGATCTCAAACTGCGCGTTTTTGTGCAAGGCGGCGGTTGTGCTGGTTTTCAGTATGGCTTTACGTTTGACGAGATCACCAACGAAGACGACACCATCATGACCAAAAACGGCGTGTCCCTTTTGGTGGATGCCATGAGCTACCAGTACCTAGCAGGGGCTGAAATCGACTACAAAGAAGATTTGAACGGTGCCCAGTTTGTGATCAAAAACCCCAACGCCACGACCACCTGCGGCTGTGGATCCAGTTTTTCGATTTGATGACAAGGTCCTGCCATGACACGAACCGTCCACTGCATCAAGTTAAACACGATGGCCGAAGGGCTGACGCAGCCGCCTTTTCCGGGCGAGCTGGGTCAGCGCATCTGGGCCCATGTCAGCCAACAAGCCTGGTCTTTGTGGTTGCGACACCAGACCATGCTGGTCAATGAAAACCGGCTGAATCTGGCAGATAGTCACGCTCGCAAATACCTGGCCCGACAGATGGAAAACTATTTTTTTGGCCCTGGGGCAGATACCGCTCAGGCCTTTGTACCTACGGATGATGATGCGTAGGATTGACGCAACAATTGCCAGTGCCCATTCCCATTCCCATTCCCATTCCCATTCCCTTACCCTTACCCTTACCCATAGCATCTTCATCATGTTCATCGATCTGATTCATCCTGGCCGATGGCCAGCAGTTGCGGTAATGATGTTTTCGTTGTTGCTGTGGTCTTGTCACATTCAGGCAGACGAGGTGACACCCAATACCAACGAAGCGCGTGTCATTGTCAAATACCGTCAGATGGCTCCATCTGCGGCTGCGGGTTTAACCCCAAAGCAGCGTCATCAGGCGCTGGGTCAGCGATTGAACATTGCACTGACCACAGGCATGGAGCCTGCCCCCCGCCAACATGTGTTTCGCGCCTTTGGCATCAGCCATGAACGCCTGGCGCAGCAACTGGCCAATGACCCTGATGTGGAATGGGCCGTGCCCGATCGGGTCAAACAAGCACATTCCTTGCCCAACGACCTGGCTTTGGAGGGTCGTGACCAATGGTATTTGCGCCCACCAGGCTATGTTTACCAGGCGCAATCACCCGCCTTGGCGGCCATTGATGCGCAATCAGCGTGGGATGTGGCAGGGGGCGGTGTGGGCATGGTGGTGGCGGTGCTGGACACCGGTGTGCGCTACGACCACCCTGATTTGGCCAGCAATTTGCTGCATGGCTATGATTTCATCAGTTACACCGGCACGTCAGCGGACGGCAATGGTCGTGATGCCGACCCTAGCGACCCGGGGGACGGCTGGTACAGCAGCCCCAGCTCATGGCACGGCACCCGAACAGCCGGAACGATCGCAGCAGTGGCCAATAACGGCATAGGCATTGCAGGTGTCGCCTGGGGGGCCAAAGTTTTGCCCGTGCGGGTACTGGGGCGCAATGGGGGATATGACTCTGACATCATCGCCGGCGCACGCTGGGCGGCAGGGTTGTCGGTTGCAGGTGTTCCCGACAATCCCTATCCGGCCAAGGTGCTTAACCTGAGCCTGGGGGGCACATCCATCTCCTGTTCACCCCCGTGGCAAGAGGCCATCGCTGAAATTGTGGCGCACGGCAGCCTGGTGGTGGTTTCAGCAGGCAATGAAAGCGGCGCAGTCGATGAGCCCGCCAACTGTCCTGGCGCATTGGCTGTGTCGGGTGTGCGCCATGCGGGCACCAAAGTGGGGTACAGCAGCTTTGGCCCTGAGACCAGTATTTCTGCCCCAGCCGGCAATTGTGTGAACGTGAACAGTGGCCAGGAGTGCCTGTTTGCCATCGATACCACCGTTAATCTCGGCAGGATGGTGCCGGGGGCCAACGGCTACACAACGCGCATCAACCCCGATGGCAACATTGGAACCAGTTTTTCAGCACCTATCGTGTCTGGTGTGGCGGCCTTGATGCTGGCCGTCAATCCAAACTTGACACCTTTGCAGTTGCTGGATCGGATCAAGCGCAGCGCACGTCCTTTTCCGGTGGATGCCAGCCTGCCGTTTTGTACAGACAACATGGCACAGGCCGTTGATGGCATTGACAACGAAGGTCAGTGCAATTGCACACCCACCAGTTGTGGTGCTGGACTGCTGGATGCTGCAAAAGCCGTTACGTGGGCGCAGCAGAGTGCGGATCAGGCATTGCCGCCGGTGGTGACGATCAACCCGCAAGGCCAGGGGTTGACCGGAACGTCCCTGGTGTTGGATGGGCGCGGCAGCTTTGCGGCCCCGGGGGGCATCCTTCAGTCCATGCGCTGGTCTTATATCTCTGGCCCCCTACTCGAAACCTTGTCTTTGCCACAAGATGGGGCGCTGTCATCATTTACACCGCTGCATCCAGGAACCTTCGTCATTCAATTGACAGCCACGGACAACCACGGACAGATTGCCAAAGCAACGCAAACAATGACAGTGACTGCCGCGCCGGGTTATGTGCCTCCGATTGTTTTGGAATATCCCTTGGTGTTGGCCTCTGGATGGAATTTACTGGGCAACAGTTTGAATCAAAAACTTTTGGTTGCAGCGCTTTATGGTGATTCAAATACCATTACATCGGTTTGGAAATGGAGTCCATCCAAAATTGGCTGGCAGTTTTATGCTCCCTCTATGGATACGGCGACATTGCAAAGCTACGTCAATCAAAAGGGCTATGACGTTCTCAGCGAGGTCTGGCCTGGTGAAGGCTACTGGGTCAATGCCAAATCCAGCCCAATTTTGCCCAAGCAGCAAGGTTTGCCTTTTGCTTTGAACCCGGATCAACTGGTATCGGGGTGGAATCTGCTCGCCACCAGTCAAGATGTGTTGCCCACTGCCTTTCACGCGGCTATGACGGGCACTGCAATTGGCACATCAGCGCTACCTGGATTGCAAGCCATTGACCTGACAACCCTCTGGGCATGGGACAGCAAAATGTCACTGTGGTATTTTTATTCGCCCAAGCTGGATGGGGATGGCACACTGGCGGCGTATATCCAAAGCAGGGGCTACCTGGATTTTTCCCAACACAACAAAACGCTGGGCCATGGGACCGGTTTTTGGGTCAATATGCCTTGACGGTGATGGCTGTGTGTAACCGTTGAGACCCTCCATCAAATGCCATCATTCCCGCTGATGCCTCATGATTGCGGGGAGGGGTGACACAGGGCGGCAATGTAGGGGCGTATGGCAATAAGCCCCTACGGGGGTGACGCAGTAAAACCCTCGTTTTCACACCATGACAATGACAGCACTGCAACCCGCAGCACCTACGTTTGATGATGTTTGGCGAACAATTCAAGAGCTGGCATTGATGAGCAAGGAGACCGATCGGCAGATGAAAGAAACCGATCGCATGCTCAAGGAGCGATCAGAAGAAACCGATCGCATGCTCAAGGAACGATCGGAAGAAACTGATCGCAAGATGCAGGAAACATCCCTGCA
>CAIJOK010000132.1 GCA_903822205.1 uncultured beta proteobacterium
AAACGGTATCTTTGCAAAATCCGCTGCTATGAAGATGCCAGCGATCAAACTTTTCAAAATATCGCCACTTGACATTGATTTATATGTATTTTTTGATAAACATCAAATCAAGCAGGCCGGATAGAGATCAGGTTGTCTGATCCTGCTGTAGGTGTGGGCTTACCGGCACACGTCATGAGTCATTGACCCGCTACGGGATCACGACATGTGTGATGACGTATCGGGTTATTTTGCATCATCTGCGAGTACACCCAACGCAGGCCAAGTCTGGCTAATACTGGACAAGGCAGCGGTAATTGAGTTTGCTACTGCCCTTGGCTGGGACACGAATTGCCCAAACTGCCGTGTTGCTTGAACCCTTGGTGTGTGGATGGCTTTCACTCAAGACACGCCAATCACCAGGCATCGGCTCTTGAACAATCACGGTCACCGCCTCTGGTTTGGCGTTCCTGATCACCATTTCGTAAGCACTCTCAAACCGGCTGTACTTGTAGGGACTCATGCCTGCCAGCTTTTTGAAGTCTGTTTGTTTTTTATCCGCTGTCACATCAAATGCATCGCCTAATTTCAAACGAATGGTTTCATTTTGAGGGGTGTGGTCGATGTTATCTTCACCAATAAACTGGGCGTTGCCTGCACTGTCTTTTTTGTAAACACGAACAATGCCTTTGGGCAGTGGCATACCCAATTTTGCATTTTCCTTGTTGTCAAACTCAAGAAATACGCCAATTTTGATTTTCTGGCCAAGGTCACCCTGGCTGCTCTGATAGTAATATTCACTTCCACGCAATAGCAGTTCTTTGTGTGCAGGGACACCCGAAGCCGTCAGCAGCGCCACTTGCTTGGTTTGGTTTTCGGCCATGGTGGTGGGCCGATCCAGCGAATAAAGATGGTATTCAAACAGGTCTTCCTGCGCCATCTCTTTGCGGCCAACTGCCATAGGTGCAGCAGACATGCCATCCATCATCATCGTTCTGCTTTTCGTGTAGGAACGAACCTGATTGACATCACCGGCTACCAGTTGAAGCTTGGCATGGTTGTAACTTGCACCACTGGTGTTGGTCAGTGTGACCCATCCAGAAATATCGAGATGATCATCATTGGCATTCAACTCCAAAACATAGTCAGCCTTCCAGGACAGACCGCCCGTCAAATAGCTTAACTCAACATCCTGCTGCTGCGCACCTGTATTTTGAAGCATCATCACCAAAGTGGGGCGGTCACGTAAATGGGCTGGAACATCGCCATAAACGATGCGGCCAGGCATTCCGGTTTCAATGCGTTCGCCTATTTTGAGCACGACCCCATTGTTGGCGGACAGTACTTGGGCATTTTCTGTCGTTTCTTGGCCGGTGACTGGATTGCTGCGAATCACATTGACGCTGCGTCCAACGTATTTTTCAAGTAACTTTTGGGGTGTCAAAAGATCAAAGTCAAAATTTTGCTCCAGCACTGACAAACTGCCCTGTGCGCTCAAACTGCGCAACAAAGCGGTCTCTGCTCGAATTTTGGCGCTGACATCCCGAAAAGCGAGTGATGAAACACCGCTCGGAATATTCACTTTGCGTTGGTCTTTGACCAGTGCCAGATTTTCGTTATAAATGGTGACAGCCACCTCTTTTTGATCTTTCAAGGTACTGCGCTGTTCGTCTGCCTGAGCAAAACTGCTCACTGCAAAAGTCAATACAGCAGATGCGATAAATAATGGATGCATGGGGTATCTCCTGGCTTACTGAAAAAATCAAAGACGATGTGCATGACACAGAGGCTGTCTGCAAAAACTGGTGAGTGCTCCATCTCAGATAGAACGGACATAGAACCGGCGCATGGTAACCGTTTAGCCCCACCCTGCCGACTGAAAATTGACCCAGGGCTGGTTGTAATTTTCAAACTGGCAACTGTGGAAAAGTTTACTGACTCCTGGTATTGATGTCCACCTGACGGAGTGGTTTTTCATGGATTGAATGCGTGTTTCCCCCGCACGCCGCGCTTCAGATCGCATCAACAGGTTGCATTCCTAAAGCGCGACTCATCGACGGCGTATGCGTTGGCGAAAGCTATGAGGCAATTGGATGCAAGGTTTGTTGCAATTGACGTTTATATTCTTGGGCGAGTGCATCACAACGCCAATGTGGATAGGGCATTTCACCGCATGTCTCCTGTGGCGTTGACGTTAAATGCCTGCTTGGCTGAAGGGGCAAGTTCCAATCTGGTTCAGATGACGGGCGTGGATGTTGATTGAATGTACGAGCCAATCACGCATGGCTGCATTGCGGGCCTTGAGAATCATGGAAGCAACGCGTTCAATTCAGGCGGTCAGTGACAGTTGGGTAGATTTTGTCGAATGTGGTTCAAAATCAAATTGCCTAAGCCGTACAAGCTGTCCAAGCATGTCTTGAGGCAAGCACTCAGAGAACTTGACCGACTTTGCAAGCTCACTGATCTCGCTATCAGAAAACACAATTTCAGACATCAACACGTCCGCACTCAACCGGTCAAGCGTGAAGGGCATTTTCAGGTCAAGACCCACCGCATCAACGTGCCGCGCTTCAACCAGCGATTGAATCTGTCTGGCAAGGGTACGGTTGGCACGCGTACCAGCGAACGTCCACAGTCTTGCTCCACCAGACTCGTTGCGAGTGATTGAAAGATGGGTGCCGGTGTCAGGCACTTCTTCCATCACCAGCTCAATCTGGGCACGCGCCCTCTTTGAGATGATCGTTTGCTCACCAGCACCCTGATGCAAACCACGCAAGATGCCTTGGGCAATTTCCCGACTCAGCGTTCTGCCGCTGCCAGTCCAGCGCGCTTTGCCACCTTCCTTGACTGGCTCCAGCCAGACCACACGTTTCTTCCAATCCACGTCTGTGATGCGCCAACTTTTTCCGGACAGCAAGATCAAACGGCCCAGCTTGTCACCGGTGAGCATGGTGGGGTCAATGTAGCCCACTTCGACATTGCCACACCGTCCCAACAACAACTGTATCCCTGTGAACGATGCCAGCAGGTCTTTGTAATGCGCTCGGCCAAACTGCTTTTCAGTCATTGGCCCCATTTGCAGAACCTCATCCACGTCCATCAAGTAGCCCAACGCAAGCATGTGGTCGATGACAGCAGCGACACCCTTGGGGTCTGACTCGGGGAATGCGCCTTGCAGCAAGGCTAGCAATTCGTGCCGAGGCCATTGCCCTCTCTCCAGTGTGGCTGCCATAGCTTGCTGGGCTACGATGGCCCACGGCGCAGGGGGCGGGTAAGCAGCCTCGACCCAAGCCTCACCCCACAGCCTGCAAATTCCAACGGCAAGCATCAGAGCATCGTCGTGGGTACACAAAAATAGGCAATTGCGCCTGAAGCCAGATCGGCGACCCGTGCGCCCCATGCGCTGCAAAAAAGACGACACGGTCGCAGGCGCATCAATCTGGATCACGTGGTCCAGGTCGCCGACATCAATGCCCAGTTCCAGGGTCGAGGTGGCCACAATCACGCAGTCCTTTTCTTCAGCAAAAGCGGTCTCTGCAAGTTTGCGTTCAGAGTGGCTGAGCGATGCGTGGCTTAAAAAAGCTCTGACATGGTCGCCACGCAACAGGCTGGTGAGCTGTTCGGCACTGCTGCGTGAATCACAAAACACCAGCCGCTTGCTGCCACGATAAAGCCTTGAGATCACCGTACCAGCGTTGGTAAGCGACCCCACGTAGTCGATAGTGACATCGGCATCGGTGCTGACAGAAGCAGTACCGACAATCTGCCTGACTCCTGTGGGTGCAAACCAGTTGAGCAGTTGAACGGGGTTACTGACCGTTGCCGACAAGCCCAAGCGCTGCATGGGCTGGGGAACGTACTGCTGTAGTCGATGCAAGACAGCCCTTGTATGCCATCCACGGTCATCTGCGGCAAACGCATGAAGTTCATCCGCAATGACAACTCGCAAGTGACCAAACCAGGCCTTGCGGTCTATCCGTGTGGACACCAGCATGCCCTCCAGCGATTCGGGTGTCGTCAAAAGAATGTCGGGGGCATCCTTGAGCGCATGACCCTTTTGCGACTGAGAAACATCGCCATGCCACACTGCCACACGCCGACCGACCAGACCCGCATAGTGCGACAGCCGCAATTCCAGGTTATTTAAAAGAGCCTTGATGGGGCAAACATAGATCACGCTCACACCGGGCCATGCTTCGGTCATGATTCTGGACAGCACGGGGATGATCGCTGCTTCGGTTTTGCCACCAGCCGTAGGTGCCAGCAAGAGGCAGTTCACCCCAGCCAGAATAGGCGCAATGGCTTGCAGTTGGGTGGGTCTCAAGCTGCTCCAGCCCAGCGTGTTGACCACGTGGTATTGCAGAGCCGGGTGCAGCTTGTCGAACTCGCTCACAGTTCGATGTCATCCACGCTGGCAGCACCTGCTGCGGCACGCTCATTGGCCGTCATCTCGTTGTCGGCCAAGGTCAGGCTGTAGTGCTGAAGGGGATCAAAGTCAGGGTGCAAATCGACACGGTCCAACACATCCGCCACCAGCTTTTTGAGGAATAGCCGTGGTGCAACACCCACTTTGCCACCCAAAGCACCAGCCACGGCACGGGCCAGGTCTTCAATGTAGGCATCACCAACGATAGCGCGCAGTCGGGCCTCATTGGGTTGCATGGATGCGTAAATGTCACGAACACGCTTGCCAACGGCCACCAATGAACCCTGATCGAATGGCATCAAACGAATTTGCACGGCACGCGGGTTGTCAAACTTGCGATCCGTGCCGAAGTCCACATGCAGCCTCTGTGCCAGCGGTGCCAAGCGCTGAACCCCTTGGGCACCGTCATAAAAGGCCGGGGTGCCCGTGACCACCATGTACAGCCCGACAAAACGGCCTGCATCGATTTCATCAATCAACTGGCGCAGAGCATTCAAGCCACGTTCACGGGTATCTGCGCGCATGCGCTGCAGGGTCTCCACCTCGTCCAGCACCAGTACCAAGCCAGCAAACCCACTGTCTTGCAGAATGGTCAGCAAACCCATCAAAAAGTTGGCGGCACCAAAATGGTCCAGATCGCCTTTGATGCCAGCAGCACGCTTCACACCGGCTGCCACATTGGGTTGACCGGCAAGCCAACTGATCAAGCCTTCCGCCAGCGGGTAGTCACCAGTTGCCTGTGCCAGACGGTAGGCACGCAAAACGGCAGAAAAGGCGGGGGCGGTTTGACTGATGGTCGTCAGTTTCGTTTCCATCAGCGCCGTGGTGCGATCCAGTAGATCAGCAGCATCATGGCCGTCCACCGTACCGTCTGCCAGCACATCCTGTTCAAGGGCAAAGAACCATCCGTCGATCACGCTGCGAAATGCGCCAGTGCTGCTGTCAGCCGTTCCTAAACGCTCAATCAGGCGGCGGTAAATCGTCTCCCATCGGTGCAGAGGTGTTTCGGTTTCATTGATCTGGACTTCGCTGGTGGCAAACCCTTTGGCCCATGCACGTTCTTGTAACCAACGGCCAAAAAAGGTTTTGCCGGTTCCATAGTCACCGCGCACCGCTTTGAATCCGCCGCGACCCGATGACACGGTGGCCAATTCTTCATCCAGCGTGGCAGTGAAGCCATCCATCCCTACTGCCAAAGCGTCTAACCCGGCATTGGGCACCGTACCTCGGCGCAGGGCACCCACGATGTCGTTGCGGCGTGCGGTGCCGATCATCTTCCACCTCCTGTGATGCGAAATTGCTGCATCAGCAACACGCGATTCAACTCAACAGTGCCTGCCGTCTCATCGACTTGCAGCACGGCGGCCTGATCCACATTCAGCACCCGACGAGCAGCGCTGAGCATTCCGGCAAGCCGCATCAAAGGCGCACAAACCCGTTGTGCCAAGGCCGCCTTTGAGAGCTTGCCGCCGCGCTCTGTCAATGCGTTCAACAATGCCCGAATCTGGTCATCAGGCAGTGCGACACGCGCCGCCAAAGCCCGTTGCGATGCGTACAAAGGGCTTTGCAACAGCGATGTGATCCAGTCATTAACTTGCAATGCGGGTGTTTCTGGGATGGGAGCCAACGCAACATCAAACAACTGGTTTTGCGAGGCAGGCACGGTAGCCTGCTTGCGTGTCGATGCCCGTGCTGCGCTTGTTTTAGCTTGAGCGGCGATGAAAGGCGTCGCCAAGTTGGGCAAATCCCACCATTCAGGTTGCATCGGGAGTGCGCTTTGCCACTGCGGCAGGTTGATGCCAAAGGGAACCAGCACACTCAGCGGCACCGTCACTTCTTGCAAAGAAACGCCACCGTGGTAGCCATTTTTTCGCCCTGCGTAACGGACACTTTCACTCCAGAGGCAAGTCACCGCCGTCGCGCCAGTCGATGTTCTGACCCGTCCACCGCTCAACACAATTTCGTTGG
Organism: uncultured beta proteobacterium; assembly: GCA_903822205.1. GTDB lineage: Bacteria > Pseudomonadota > Gammaproteobacteria > Burkholderiales > Burkholderiaceae_C > Rhodoferax. The sequence goes on from CAIJOK010000132.1 coordinate 6,374, forward strand.
CATTCCCAGCCACTGCGCCAGTTTTCCATCGATCACTTTCACCACCGCCATGGCTTTGCAGTGTGCAGTCTTCCAACAGGTGTCCATGGTCAGCGGTCACGATAAGCACCCGCCCTGCCTCTTTGGCTTCGCGCAGGATGGGCAGAATCAGTCGCAAATTTTCTAGGGTCCAACGTTGATTCAACTGGTCTGGTCCGCTCAAATGGTCATCCACCGCGTTATAGACCAAGCCAACGATGCGTTGGTGCGGATTGGCGATTGCAGTGCGAACATCGCTTGACAGGTTGGTCGAATCGCTCAGATCACCTTTGTGAAACAACTTGGGCGGACCATCGGCGCGTGACTGGGACAACAAGGCCGTGTGCGATGCGAAGCCTGATTTCTCCAATGCCGCAGTACCGGTCGTGAGCTTGCCGCACAGCAAAGTGGCACGGCTGACTTCAGTGACGGTTGGAAAAGCCGCAACACCGCACAGAGGCAAGGTCAAAGCGACAGGCACCATCTCGGCCCAACCCAATCGTTCAGGCTTGGCAAACAGCTCCCTAAAAATGCTGGTGCTCAAACCATCCACCACCAAAAGCAACACCGGTTGATGCGCCGCCAACGGGGCGACCACCTGATCCAGTACAGATTCCA
>CAIJOK010000133.1 GCA_903822205.1 uncultured beta proteobacterium
CCCATTTCTGCGGGGTCATATTTCTCACTGGTTTTTGACCAGTTATCCCACAGTTCAAACCCTGCCGCCCCTGCCCCTTTCAGGGCATGGCCTATTTTGATCCACTGGTGATAGTCTTCGCAGGCAATAAAGGGCAATGCCGCTTTCAGGTCCCGTATTTGTTCGGGGGCGATGTACCGACTGACAAACGTATCGGTCGATGCAAACGGTGTGGTCTGTTGGGCATTGATCCAATCGGGCAATGTCGATGGTATGCAGCCATCCAAGGGGTTGCTTGATGCCTCCCAGATGTATTGCTTGCCGTTGGGGTGAATGCTTGGCTCCACTACGATATAACCGTCAGCTTTTAGATCGATGCCCTTGCCCAAAGTGCCAGGCAATTTGTTGGCATTCGACTTGAAAACAAAATGAAACCCTCCGCCGCCCGTGAAGGCATAAACATCAGATTCGATTTTGCCGTGCAGTTCCTCAAGTCGCTCGGTCGTTATCAGGCCATCATTGCGGGGGTCGATGTCCACTGCAACAAGTCCGCTCGGTTTCAGGGCGATCCCGATATTGCAGTCCGGTGATGCCGTGAACCATTTTGTGATCAATGCAGGATCGATACTTGCACCATGAACCCCGTTAGGCACTAACCAGCCAGCAGGTTCTTTGGTTTTTGCAGTCAGTGGCAATACGTGCCAACCAATGGCAGCATATTCCAGGGCATAGTCCAAAGTGGACTTTGTTTGATTCTCGATTAAGGGGTTCATACGTTCGCCCCCATGACAAAACCAATCGTGATATATACCAGCACAGATACTATTTCAAGACAGATATAAGGCCAGTTCCTTTTGATAAAATCCGCTGTGTTTTTGTACAGTGTTTTGACGGGCAATCTGTTGTCAGCAGATTGCCCGTTGTCGTTTTCAGGCGTGACAGTGCCTGCCCATGAACGGGCATGTTTTTGAGTGATCATGGATGTTCCTCACGCTACGGTCTGTGAGTTCATCCATGCCCTGACCTGCCCCACGTGCCAGCAGGTGACACGGGCAGATAACTTGGTCGGTGCAGGGAATGTGCCAGCTTTGACTTTGCGCCATAGCGTTGGGGCAGAGAATGGCAGTGGCGCGGTACTGTCGGGGGTGTCCGTCTTGCGTACCAATTGCGCCTCTCGGACAAAGGCACTATCAGGCAGTGCATCAAATACCGATTGATTCGGCTTGGTTTTGATAGCCTTTTGTACCGTTGTGTTCGGTGCTGTTGGCTTGCGTTTTGGGGTGATTGTGGGTGACATATCCCGATTCCTTTTGAGTTGAAAAGGGTAATGTCGGGGGTTTGCTACCTTTCAGGGTGAAAATCAGAAAGAAAATCTGATTTTCAGAATCCACTAGAACGGTTTTTTTTGGTGATTTTCTTCATCGATGTGCGTTATTGCCTTGCTGATTTTTTTGTGAAATGAATCAAAACCCCTATTTTCGCCATAAACTTTCTTTGCCAGAATTGCAACCTCCTTTCCTATCATTGCTGCATTCGGCCTGCCACCAATTTGCATAGCAGGTTTATTTTCTGAAAGCAGCCATGCCATGATTGCCAGCGCTTTGATGGTATTCATTTCAGCAACATCGCCACCATCTGGTAATTCTTCACGTCGCGATTCCTCAAATAAAAAATCTGGTTTATCGCCAAATGGCATATCTAAAAACCAGCGCCGCAAACTGTCTTTCTTTATTCTCAATCCATCCTTCTGTATCAGTTCATCAAGTGGGGCACCACTCCAAAAACCCTTGCCATCATTACGAGGGACCGGTCGATCTTCATACTCCAGTCTGTTGTCTCGCAAAGCATCAATGATTGCCTCGCGTTTTGCACTCATGCAACTGGTAGAAAAATTAAGTTCCTTTAATTCACTCGGTTCTACGTTGCACCATAGTGCGATTGCAGCATCCAGTGATACCGTAGAACATAAATCCCAATACCGCAAACATCCAATTGATTGTTTCATACCGTTCCCCTATCGCCCTGAAAAGAAAACCAGCGCCAGCCATATCAGGGGTAATATGGTTTTCACTATCGGGGATCAGCCGATAGCTAGGCGTGGTTAAAAACTTGCAGTGACCAGCTTACTTTTCAGCCGGTATCACGTCCGCCCCAGTGCGTAACTTGTCCAGGTAATCGGCCCAGCGCTGCATCATTTCGCGCCGTGCAGGCAGGTGGGCAGTCCGGTTGTAGGCCCGCCCGTTTGCATCTTTGACGGCATGGGCTAACTGGTGTTCAATCAGATCAACACGCTCGTTCAGCACTTCATCCATGATGGTTCGCGCCATTGCCCTGAACCCGTGGGCAGTGTGTTGGTCTTTGCTGATGCCCATGCCACGTAATGCTGATGTGATGGTGTTGTCGCTCATAGGGCGGTCTTCACTTCGCCCCAGGCTGGGGAAAACGTAGCGCCGGTGACCTGTGAGGGGCTTCACGCTTTGCAAAATCTCCACGGCCTGCCTTGCCAGTGGCACAAGGTGATCGACTTTCATCTTCATCTTGCTGCCCGGGATGCGCCATTCAGCCAAGTCCAGATCAATCTCTGCCCATTCAGCACTGCGAAGCTCGCCAGGCCTGACAAATACCAGGGGTGACAGTTTAAATGCCGCAATGACTTGAGGGTGACCACGGTAATCAAATATGGCCCGCATCAAAGCGCCTGCCTGTTTGGGTTCGGTAATCGCGGCATGATGTTCTTGCACTGCCCTAGTCAAAGCGCCCTTCAGGTCTTGCGTCACGTCACGGTCTGCACTGCCTGTTGCCACTGCGTAGCGAAAGACTTGACCACAGTGTTGTTTGACACGTTGCACGCTTTCCAATGCCCCCCGTGCCTCCATGTGCCGCAAAGCGGTCAGCACGTCACGCGGCCCGATGGTCGATATAGGCATTTTGCCGATGTACGGGAAAAGGTCATGGGTCATCCACTTGGTGATCTTTTCCTGTGTGCTATCCATGCGGTCAGCTTTGGTCTTGGTCAGCCAGTCCAGTGCCACACGTTCAAAGGTGTTGGCAAGTACCGCAGCTTCAGCTTGCTTGGCTTCTTTTTTTGCAGCGCCCGGGTCGATGCCGTTGGCTAACTGTTTACGCGCCGCCGCCAGCCGCTCTCTTGCATCAGCCAGTGACACGTCGGGGTAAACGCCCAGCGCCAGCGTCTTTCGCTTTTCTGCAAAGCGGTAATCCATGCGCCAATACTTGCCGCCCGCATTGACCAGCAGGTACATCCCCCGCCCGTCGGTATGCTTATCCCCAGCAGTTGCCCCACTGGGCTTGATGTTCTTCACAAAGGTGTCTGTCAGTGCCATGTTGCCCCACTTTGACGGTATGACGGTATGTCGTTTTACGGTATGTGGGCATACCGTCATACATACCGTTTTTATGACGGTATGTGATGATACGCCGTGAACCCCCGTGAGGCAATAAAAAACCCCGCTATGCTAGGAAACATGCGGGGTTTGAGGGGGGTTTGAAATGCTGTGAAATGACTGAATGATGCCCGGAGCCGGACTTGAACCGGCACGCCCATTTCTGAAGCGAGGGATTTTAAGCATGTGTCTATGGGTTTCCCCGTAGCATGGACTATCTCTTTACCCACAGCCTGACTGTTTGGGTAGCGGGCGCTCTTGCTGGTTATTAAGGGGGCTAAACCCCTCCAGTAGTCTCTGCACCTTCCAGGGCTGTAGCCCTGGCTTGGCTCACGATCAGCAGGGTGAATCAAAATGAATAACCCACAGCTTCTCCTGAATTCACCCGCAGTTTGCTTTGCCGTTTCTGGCAAAGGGGGACTCGTTGTCTATCGATCCCTTGTGTCTACCTATTCCACCATCCGGGCATCAAGGTGATCTTAGCATGGAGATTTTGTGAGCCGAACGCACAACGTTACTGGCGGATGACATCAGCACCCGGGGGGGCTTTGAACACAAAGACACCTGCTGGCAAAGTCGTATTGACCACGATGGCCTCAAAGCTCAAAACGGATCGCTGTCCAAAGCTGTCCTCAATCTGTAGCCTTTTCAGCGTTGTCGCCTCGCCGCTGGTTAAAAACCCCATCTGCACGGACTGTATCTGGCTGTCGTTGGCCCGTGGCGTGGCCATGACCCACTCCAGGCCGTCCCGGTCAGGGGCATCGGCCAGCACAAAGTCTGAGCGCAGGGTTGCCACATCTGGTGCCAGGGCGATCAACGCGGCAGGGGTAGCAGCCAGTGCCTGTGACTGGGGACGCACCGTGACCTGGTTCAAGTCTGCGTCGTACAACCACAGGCTTTGGCCATCGGCCACAATGGTTTGTGCAAAAGGCTTTTGATAGTCAAACCTAAAGCGCAGCGGTCTGGCAAAGACAAACTGCCCCGTCGAGGTTTTTACCCGCTGCGTCTGTCCCTCACGTGCAGGGGATGTCACCACCTGCGTAAAGTCTGCCCTGCCGCTGGTCACGGTTTTAAGAAAGACCCCCAGGCTGCCAAGACCAGAGGCAACGGCGACATTTGCCTGACCGGCAATCAGGGCCATCGCGATGAAAAAGTGTTTCAGTGACATACAGGGGGCTGTTATTCGGACTGCGTGGGTGGCACCAGAATGTCGCGCACGCCGTTGGACCCCAGTTTGCCCACCAGACCGGCATGTTCCATCTGTTCCACCAAGCGGGCAGATCGGTTGTAACCGATTTTGAGTTGGCGCTGCACCCACGAAATACTGGATTTGCGGCTCTTCAGAACGACTTCAACTGCCTGGTCGTAGAGGGGGTCTTTTTCAGCGTCACCCATGCTGCCGTCGCCGCGAATGTCCGCACCACTGTCGTCACCATCGGTGGCGGCATGGCCCTCCAAGATGCCCTCGATGTAGTTGGGCGCACCCTGGCTTTTAAGGTACGTCACCACCCGATGCACCTCGTTGTCGCTGACAAAAGCCCCATGAACCCGAATGGGCTGGCCGGTTCCGCTGGGCATGTAGAGCATGTCGCCCATGCCCAGCAGGGCCTCGGCCCCCATTTGGTCCAGGATGGTTCGGCTGTCGATCTTGCTGCTGACCTGAAAGGCAATGCGCGTTGGAATGTTGGCCTTGATCAGACCGGTGATCACGTCCACGCTGGGCCGCTGCGTGGCCAAAATCAAGTGGATGCCCGCAGCACGCGCTTTTTGGGCCAGTCGGGCGATGAGTTCTTCAATTTTTTTGCCGATCACCATCATCAGATCAGCCAGCTCGTCGATCACCACCACGATGTGCGGCAGCCGCCCTAAAGGCTCGGGGTCATCGGGGGTCAGGCTAAAGGGGTTGCCTATGATGATGCCTCGTGCCGTGGCCTCGTCGATCTTTTGGTTAAATCCCGCCAGGTTGCGCACCCCCTGATTGCTCATCAACTTGTAGCGACGTTCCATTTCAGCGACGCACCAGGCCAGCCCGTTGGCGGCTTGCTTCATGTCGGTCACCACCGGGCACAGCAGGTGCGGAATGCCTTCATAGATCGACATTTCAAGCATTTTGGGGTCGATCATCAACAGGCGAACGTCTTGCGCAGGGGCCTTGAAGAGCAGACTCAAAATCATGGCGTTAATGCCCACTGACTTGCCTGATCCTGTGGTGCCCGCCACCAGAACATGCGGCATTTTGGCTAGGTCGGCCACCACGGGGCTGCCGATGATGTCCTTGCCCAAGCCCATGGTCAGCAGCGACTGGGCCTCGGTGTAAATGTCTGATCCTAAAATTTCGGACAGCTTGATGGTCTGGCGCTTGGCGTTGGGCAGCTCAAGCGCCATGTATTTTTTGCCTGGAATCGTCTCGACAACACGAATGGAAATCAGGCATAAAGACCGCGCCAGGTCTTTGGCCAGGCCCACGATCTGGGAACCTTTGACCCCCGTGGCAGGTTCGATCTCATAGCGCGTGATGACCGGCCCGGGCTGGGCCAGCACGACCGTCACCAGCACCCCAAAGTCTTTCAGCTTTTTTTCGATCATGCGGCTGGTCATTTCCAACGTTTCAGCAGTCACGGTCTCAAGGCGCGACACCACCGCATCCAGCAGATCCACCTGGGGTAAGGTGGGGGCAGAATCGTCCTTAAACAAAGGCTGCTGACGCTCTTTGACTTTGACCAGACGCGACACTTTGGGCATATCAACCAGAATCGGTTCGATCAAAATGGGGTGGGGATGAGGGTGATCGGCCATGTCTTGACGGTCTTCCAGCAGGTCCTCAGCACGTGCCATGGCCGCCTGCTGGCCGATGGACTGGTCGATGTCTTTTTCAAGCTGCTTGCGCATGATGTTCACGGTGTTGCACAGCCACGCCCCCAGGTTTTCGGCCACCTGGCCCCACGAAAAATTGAACACCGTGCCTATGCCGACCACACCCAAAGCAATGGCAACCATGCTTGATCCATCAGGCCCCAGCCAACGCACCCAAAGCGGCCCCAGCCAATAGCCCACCACACCACCGCTATACCCCGGCAAACGGACCTCAAGACTGGAAAAATGATGCCACTCCAGCACGGTGCTGCAACACATCAGCAGCAGCAAGCCCAGCCCAAAGACCGCCTGCCTGAAGACCCGGACAGCAGCAGGCCGCCGCTCTTTGGCACGGCGATCAGGCAGCCAGTCGTGGCTGCGCAAAAGGCCAGACAGCCCAGACATCCAGGCCCGGACAGCGGCGGCCACACACCACCAGATCGAATACCCAAAAACAAAATAACTGACATCAGCCAGCCGGGCACCCAGCCAGTCGGCTCGGTTTTGAAGGTCAGAGCCATCTCCGGACGTGGACCACGCTGCGTCAGTGGGTGAGTAGCTCAAGAGTGCCAGCCACCACAAGACCAGCAAGACAGCACCGATGCCCAGGCCCAGCTCTGCGGAAAAACGCACCCACACAGGGCGAACGGGCACCCCAGGTGGCGGCGATGAATGCGGTGTGTGGTGTGAATAAACCATAAAGAATGTGAAAAACGTGTTCGCGATAGGTGGTACGAAATAGGTGATCGATGTTGAACATTCACAAAAAATTATATGCGCAATTTACAATCATAAAAAACAAAATATGCACGTCAAACTTGCATAACATGCTACACTTTCAGGATTTTTCATGTCGTTTATTTATTTACAAATAGACTAAGGCAGAAGCGTCACGGCCCGGCACGCCGACGCAAACAGCAGCACAACGCAGGACGGCTTTGCGTGAGTCCTGATTGTAAAAATACCTTGATCAGCCATCCATAATCAAGATTTATTCCCTAGTCATCCGGTTTTTACAGACAATTTTGCGTCATGCATAAGCTATTGGCACGTCAAATCAACCATCTGCTGGGTGTGGCGGATGCAGGGCAGTTGCCTGCGATCACCGCAGAACTGCAACGATGGGCCGATACAACCGATGCAGCGGGTCTGTCCAATTCGGCCAGGCTGCTGATTCTGGGGCTAGACGATTTCCTGCGTCAGGTGCAAGAGACCTACTGTCAAAACGACAGGGACATTGACCTGAAAACCCGCAGCCTGCAACTGAGTTCTATCGAGTTGTCGCATACCAACGACCGCCTGCGCCATGAACTGGACAGCCGCACCCGTGCGATCGATTCATTGCGCCAAACCGCCATCAGTTTGATGCAGTCCATGGCCGCAGAACTGCCGCCTCTGCAAGACGACAACCTTGAATCGTTGTCCAACCTGATGTCCGAACTGGCGCAAAAGCGCGACGAGAGCGAGCGAAGTTTTCAGGCGGCCCTGTCGGACCTGGCCAAGCAAAAATTTGCGCTGGACCAGCATGCCATCGTCAGCATGACCGATTTGGCAGGCAGCATCACCTACGCCAACGATAAGTTTTGCGAAATCAGCGGCTACCCGCGTGAGTTTTTGATGGGCAAAAACCATCGTCTTATCAATTCTGGTGTACAGCCGCGAGATTTTTTTGCATGTCTTTGGCAAACCATTTTGGCAGGCCAGGTATGGCACGGCGAGATTTGTAACCGGTCGCGTCAGGGCCATGTGTTTTGGCTACAGGCCACCATCGTGCCCATGCTCAATGCCCACGGCGCACCCATGCAATTCATCGCGATCCGCACCGACATTACCGAGCGCAAAAAAATGGAAGTCGCCATCGGTGTCACCGAGGCCCGGGTGCGACGCATCACCAATGCCGTGCCTGGTGTGGTGTTTCAATGTGAAGTCAGGGATGGCAAGATTCGCTACACTTTTTTAAGCGAGCGACTCTTTGAGATTTGCGGCCTCAGCCGCGAAGCGGTTCTGGCCTCTGGTCAAGTCGTGTTTGAAAACATCGTCTCTGAGGACAGAGACCGCGCTTTTGAGGCCATGCTGGCAGCGGCAGACCGACATGAGGCCTGGCAAGGCGACTACCGAATCACGATGCCTGACGGTGCGCTGCGCTGGATTCGATCCGAGATCAGCCCTGAACCTGAGCCCGCCACCAACGGAGCTACCGTGTTCACGGGCATTTGGCAGGATGTCACCCAAGCCCAGCACGCATCCGAAGAACTTCAGCGCGCCAAGTTGGCAGCAGAGGTTGCCAATCGCGCAAAGTCCGATTTTTTGGCCAACATGAGCCACGAAATTCGAACGCCCATGAACGGCGTGATGGGCATGACCGAGCTTGTCCTCGACACCGACTTGACCCACGAACAGCGTGAATACCTGAACGTCGTCAAATCATCGTCTGACTCTTTACTCAAGGTCATCAACGACATTCTTGATTTTTCAAAGATCGAGGCCGGCAAACTGCTGATCGAAAACATTGCATTTAACCTGGAGCAAATGGTGAGCGACACCTTGAAGTCCCAGGCCGTGCGTGCCCACACCAAATCGCTTGAGCTGGTCTGCGATATGGACGATGACGTGCCTGTGGCCGTGGTGGGCGACCCCAGTCGCCTGCGCCAAATTTTGATGAACCTGATCGGCAATGCGATCAAGTTCACAGAAAACGGCCAAGTGGTGCTGCGCGTTGCCGTCAGCCACCTAAGTAGCTTCACACCGCTGTTTCAGTTTGAGGTCAAGGACTCCGGGATCGGTATTTCGGCAGACAAGTTGCACACCATTTTTGAGGCCTTTTCTCAAGAGGACAGCAGCATTACCCGCCGCTATGGCGGCACAGGCCTGGGTCTGTCCATCTCGGCGCGACTGGTCAATGCCTTGGGCGGGCAACTCAGCGTCAACAGCTTGCCGGGCAGCGGCAGCCAATTCAGCTTTGATGTGGCGATGGCCCTGGACGTGCAGGGCGCACCGCTTTCTGATGACAAGATGGCTTTGGCTGGCCTGCGCGTTTTGGTGGTGGACGACAACGCCACAAGCCGCAGGGTTTTGATGCGGATGTTGCAGGGGCTTTACTTGAACGTGGTGATGGCTGATTCCGGACCGGCAGCGCTTGAATGTGTACAAACCGGCTTACAACAAGGGCAAAGCTTCGATCTGGTTTTGCTGGATACCCACATGCCAGGCATGGACGGCTTTGATACGGCGCAGGCCATTCGGCAGTTGATGCAGCCGGCATCCGTGCCTTTGGTGATGTTGTTATCCACAGGTCTGAGGGGCGATGCCCAGCGGTCTAGCGATTCAGGCTTTGCGGCCTATTTGCCCAAGCCCTTTTTGCGAGACGACCTGATCCGTGTTCTGATGCAGGTGATGCATTTGGCATCAGACAAGCCGTCAGAACTGAACACACGGCCTACCGAAGAACAGGCCCAGATCAGGCTGGACATCTTGCTGGTTGAAGACCACATCGTCAATCAACAGTTGGCGATTGCCCTGCTTGAGCGCTGGGGTCACCGCGTCACGGTGGCCGATGACGGCCAGATCGCGCTGGTTCAATTGGCATTGCACCCGTTTGACCTGGTGCTAATGGACATGATGATGCCCGTCGTGGACGGCCTGGAAGCGACAAGGCAGTTCAGAGCCACTGAGCCGCCGGGTCACCACACGCCGATCATCGCCATGACCGCCAACGCCATGCAGTCTGACCGTGAACATTGCCTGGCAGCCGGGATGGATGACTACATCTCAAAACCCATTGACATCCCTAAGCTTCGTCAGATACTGGCGCGTTTTATGCCCTTGATTCAAAGCGCCAGGTCCTCAGAACAGACGACCCCGATGCCGGCATATCTCATCACGCCCCCCCCCTATGACTATGCCGCCGCGCTGGCGGCATCTGACCAGGAGGTGGTCGAAATCATCGCCCATGTCTTTGTGCAGCAGTGGCCCACAGACCTACAAAAGATGCACTCGGCCATGGCAGGCGCTGACTACCGGTCGCTGATGCGCACAAGCCACGCACTCAAAGGCACCTTGGGTATGTTTGGTGCCAAGCCTTGTGTCAATTTGGCCATGCAGATCGAGGGCTGGTGCCAACAAGCCGCCGATAGATCCGATAGATCCGATAGTTCAGATCGTTCCGATGATTCAGCCCTTGTGGCGGATATTCAGGCGGCACTGCAAACGCTGCAAGACCAGGTGGCGGCGCTGCTGACGGTTTTGTCTGCCTAAAATGCGCCGTCTTATGTCCTCCATACCCGCCATATCCTTTCAATCGGTCTCCAAAACGTACCCCTGCCCACGAGGGTCACAGCACCCGCCGGTGCAAGCGCTTGACGGCATTAGTCTGGACGTTGCCTCTGGCGAGTTTTTTGGCCTCTTAGGCCCCAATGGTGCTGGCAAAACCACGCTGATCACCATTCTGGCAGGCTTGGCCCGTGCAAGCCTGGGCCGCGTTCTGGTCAATGGCTGCGATGTGCAGACGGACTATGCCAGGGCGCGACGCAATCTGGGGGTTGTTCCGCAAGAGCTGGTGTTTGACCCCTTTTTTAACGTGCGAGAGGCGCTGCGTTTTCAGTCAGGCTATTTTGGTGTGGCGCATAACGACGACTGGATCGAAGAGATTTTGCACTGCCTGGGCCTGACCGACAAAGCCAACGCAAACTCTCGGTCGCTATCGGGCGGCATGAAGCGCCGAATGCTGGTGGCCTTGGCTTTGGTACACAAACCCCCCGTGATCGTGCTGGACGAGCCTACCGCCGGCGTGGATGTTGAGCTTCGCCAAACCCTTTGGCAATTCATCGCACGGCTTAACCAGCAGGGTCACACCGTTTTGCTGACCACCCATTACCTCGAAGAGGCCGAGGCCCTGTGCAGCCGCATCGCCATGCTCAAAACCGGCAGGGTGGTCGCGCTGGACAGCACCAGTGCCCTGCTCAGTACCGCCGCCAGCAATGTGCTTTGCTTTAAGGTTGATGCCGACCTGCCACCTGACCTGGCGTTCAATGCCCGTGTCACCGGTCGCGCAGTGCAGTTTGCGGCCCCTGATGCCCTGTCCGTCGAGAACTACCTGGCTGCCGTGCGGCAGGCAGGCCTGGTCATACACGACATTGAAATCAGACGGGCTGACCTGGAAGACGTGTTTTTGAACGTGATGCGCCAGCACGGTGGCCCCCCGACAGATGAACCCCGTGGCCCCCCATCATCCCCATCATCCCCATCATCCCCTCCCAAGGTAGCCCCATGACCGGTTGGCAAATGTTGCTTTACAAAGAGGTGCTGCGCTTTTGGCGGGTAGCCGCGCAGACCATTGCCGGGCCGGTGCTGACCGCCATGCTCTATCTGTTGATCTTTGGTCACGCACTAGAGGCTCACGTCAAGGTCTATGACCAGGTCAGCTACACCGCTTTTTTGGTGCCAGGGCTGGCCATGATGAGCCTTTTGCAAAACGCCTTTGCCAATAGTTCATCGTCGTTGATCATGAGCAAAGTCATGGGCAACCTGGTGTTTTTGCTGCTCACACCGCTGTCGTCCCGTGACTGGTTTGTGGCGTATGTTGGTGCCTCTGTGCTACGCGGGCTGATGGTGGGTGCAGGCGTGTTTGTGGCATCGGCTTTGTTTGCTGACATCAGCCTGGCACAGCCGCTGTGGATACTTGTTTTTGCCTTGCTGGGCGCGTCACTGATGGGGGCGCTGGGCTTGGTAGCCGGTCTGTGGGCCGAAAAATTTGACCAATTGGCGGCCTTTCAAAACTTCATCGTGATGCCCATGACATTTTTAAGCGGCGTGTTTTATTCCATCCATTCATTGCCACCGTTTTGGCAGCTTGTCAGCCATGGCAACCCTTTTTTTTACATGATCGACGGGTTCCGATTTGGCTTCTTTGGGGCCAGCGACGTGTCTCCCTGGCTTAGCCTGGGGGTAGTGGGGGCCGCAACGCTTTTGACCAGTGCGGTGGCTTTGCACTTGCTGCGCATTGGCTATCGCTTGCGTTCTTGAACATTTGACAGTGACTGTTGATAACTATGACTATGACTGCTAACCAAATCAAAACCCTGATCGCTGCTGGACTGACGTGCGACCACATCGATGTTCAGGGCGACGGCCGGCACTGGTCTGCCACCATCGTGTCGGCGGCCTTTGAGGGCCAACGCGCTATCGCTCGTCACCAACGGGTCTATGCCACGCTGGGCGACAAACTACAGTCTGACCAAATTCACGCGCTGTCCATGAAGACCCTGACCCCCGCTGAGTGGGCCGCCACTGGCCATGACCATTCGCTGACCCACGAGAGGTCATCGGTATAATTGAAGGCATGGGGTGATATAGCTCAGTTGGTTAGAGCGCAGCATTCATAATGCTGATGTCGGTGGTTCAAGTCCACCTATCACCACATTAACTGCATTTTTCAACGTCTAACGACGATTAAAACCCTAAGAAAATCAAACTCTTAGGGTTTTTTTATGTCTAACGTTGTCTAGCGAGGGGCAACGACAGCGGGGGCAACGTGGGGGCATAATTAGGGGCAACTTTTAGACCGTGGGGGCAACACCCTATTTCCAAGTAAAAACATGCCACTTACAGACGCAAAGCTCAGGCAGATCAAGCCCAACGGCAAAATTCAAAAACTGTTCGATGGAGGTGGCCTATACATCGAGGTAGCGCCCAACGCACCATCGAGGTACTGGCGGCTTAACCGGTCTTTAACACCACACAAAAAACAACTATACAAATCAACGACTTATCGTGTACTGGTATTTTGACCGACAGATTTGCTCGTTATGGCATGTCAAACAATCAATTTTTTGACGCTACCAGGCACGGGATTGAG